>JBDTOH010000023.1:0-22721 GCA_039933355.1 Gemmatimonadota bacterium
CCGTGGCCGAGGTCGTTGAAGAGCTCGAGCGATGGTATTCCGTTCGGTTCGAGATCGCGACTCCGGCCCTCGCTGAGCGGCACCTCAGTGTCACGTTTCGAACCACCGACCGGATCGAGGATGCGCTCGACGTGATCACTACGTCGCTTCCGGGGACAACGGCTCAACGGAGGGGATCCACAATCGTCATCTCGTCTGCTCCACCGCGGTGACCGGTTTCACGCGCCGGCTCGGGCTCCTCTTCGGAGCGCTCCTGGTTGCAACCGGGTCGAGCCAATACGCGCGTGCCCAGTCGTACGCTGTCGCCTCCGAAAACCCACTCGTCCGCAAGATCTCCGTTCGTTTTTCCGCGATCCCGCTGGAAGAGGCGTTGTCCCGGTTGCGGACGGCTCACGGGGTCCCGCTCGCTTATAGTCGCGAAGTCATCCCCGCCGGCATCCACGTCTCGCTCGTAGCGACCGGCGAAACGGTCGAACGGGTCCTCGAGAGCCTGCTCCGCGGAAGCGGGCTCAAGGTGGTTCTCACGGCGAACGGAACCGCCGTCATCGCCCCCCGTGAGCAGGTCCGAATCGCCGGGGCACCCGACGATCCGACGCCGCTCGCGACCGGCGTTAAAGAGCTCGATCAGATCGTAGTGATGGGAACCCCGGCGACCGGGGCTCCACAATGGGAGCAGCCGACCGCTGTGAGTGTGGTCGATCCCGCGAAGCTCAGCAACCAGCGGATCTCCCGAACGACCGAGCTGATGCGAAGCGCGTTGCCGGGCGTCGTGCTGTGGGATCGCGGGCCAAGCGGCCCGCCATCCGAGATCGCCGGAGTGCGCGGCGCGAGCTCGTTCACCTCGCGAGGGCTGAAGACTTACGTCGACGGCGTCGAGGTCGCCTCACCGTCGTTATTCACCCTCATCGATCCGCGCAGCATTGAGCGGATCGAGGTGATCCGAGGGCCTCAAGGGGCCGCTCTCTATGGGTCCGACGCCATCGACGGCGTCATTCAGATCATCACCCGAAAAGGACAGATGGGTCCGGACGTCAAGCCGAAAGCTTGGGCCACCGTGGCTGCCGGTCCGTTCGATCGCCAGGCGATCCCGACCATGCTTCGGCAGGATCACGCGGGTGGGTTCTCGATCGGCGGCCCCAGCGCCTCGATGGCGATCGAGGGTGCGATGGGTAGCGTCGGCAGCTCGCAATCGATTCCGAAGACCCGCGAATGGAGCCTCCATAGCGGAGGCCAGGCGATCCTCGGCAAGGTACTGGTACGGGCAACAGCCGGCCTGAGCAAGTTTCAGTACACCGAGGACGTACTGGGCGCTCTTGCCGTCAGGCATGAGCCATTGTCGTCGGATCCGTCGGACCTTTCGTCGGCGACGGTTGGAGTGACTGCGACGCATCAGATCACGGATCGGTGGTCGCAGACGTTGGTGGCGGGCTTCGACCGGGCCGCAGGCGAGCTCCCATCCTCCACCCCCATCTTCGCCGTCATGCGACAGCCCCTCGGCGCGACGCATGAAGTGGCGAACAAACTGAGTCTCCGCTACAGCTCGACGCTCGACCTGAGCGTCGCATCTGACGGCTTGGCCACGCTGACCGGCGGGTTCGAGCAAAGCCGCCTCGCTCGCGACCGTTCGGTCCTCGACCTCGCGCTTGGCGGAGGTCTGGTCCCGCTCTACCGCGATGTCACGGAGAATACCGGGGCATTCACCCAAGCCAGGCTTCGATTTGGGAGCCTGGTGCTGAGCGCCGGCACACGCGCCGAGCGGAACAGCAGCTTTGGAAGCGACTACGGCACCGCGTGGGCGTCGACCGTGGGCGCGTCGTGGGCGCGCCCGATCGGCACGTCGACCCTCCGCCTCCGAGCGGCGTGGGGCCGAGGGATTCGGCCGCCTGAGCCGGGAATGAGCCGCGCGATGGCGACGGCATCGGTCCGCCAGGAGGCGAATCCGTCCCTCGCGCCCGAGAGGCAAGGCGGAATCGAGCTGGGGGCGGAGTTCTACAGCGGACCGGGGATCTACGGGAAGCTCACTTGGTACGATCAACTGGCCAGCGGCCTCATCCAATCGACGCTCACGTCGTGGGTGCCAGGAAGTCAGCAGGTCTATCAGTACCAGAACGTCGGCGCCATCCGGAATCGCGGTGTCGAGCTCGAATTCGGCGGGCGGAGCGGGCGGCTCACCGGCGACTTCCAGCTGTACTTCACGCGGAGCGTTGTTCAGCAGCTGGCACCGCACTACTACGGTTCGCTCCGAGTCGGCGATCTGCTGCCTGAAGTGCCGAGCTCGGCGGGTTCAGCCCGGCTCAGCTACGAAGGCAATCGCTTCCGATTCACACTCGGCAGCTCGTACCTCGGTACGTGGCGAGCGTACGACTTCGGAACCTTGACCGCCGCGGACGCCGCGAACCTTCAGGAAGCCAAGGCATGGGTGCGCAGCTCGATCGTCAACTACGCTGGTATGTTCAAGCCGTTCGCTTCGTTCTCACTCGACCTCAATCGGCAACTCACTCCGTTCATCTCGATCGACAACCTCACCAACTCGTCGCGCGCGGAGCAGAACAACGGCTATCCGCCGGCCGGCCGGTCGGTGCTGATCGGAGTTGAAGTAAGGCCTTAGGTCGGGCCTCTGAAATCGGAAGTCGGAAATCGGGACAGTGAGGCAGACCCGATTTCCGACTTTCTCGCTTTCACGCCCTACATGGTCGCCATCGGCTTGCTGCCGTACTTCACGAACCAGTACCGCAGGAACGCCTGGGTGCGGAGGAAGTTCGACGGTTTCGAGCTGGTGCCGTGCCATTCTTCGTTGAAGCGAACCATCGCCGTCGGCACCTTCCGGAGCTTGAGCGCGGAATAGAATTCCTCCGTCTGGGGCATCGGGGTGCGGAGATCCTTCACACCGGTCATCAGCATCGTCGGGGTCTTCACGTTTCCGACATACATGAGCGGTGAGCGGCGCAGATGCTCGCTCGGGTCCTCCCACGGAAGCTTCGCAAAGTTGTAGTACCACGACGCCCCGTCGGTCGTGCCTACGAAGCTCAGCCAGTTGGTCACCGGACACATCGAAGCGGCGGCGGCGAAGCGGTCGGTGTGCCCCACTGTCCAGGCGGTCAGCACGCCGCCGCCGCTGCACCCGTAGACGAACAGGTTCTTGGAGTCGATGTAGCCCCGGTTGACCACGGTATCGACGCCCGCCATCAAGTCGTTGAAGTCCTTGCCCGGGTACGCATTCTTGATCGCGTTGCCGAAGGCGGAGCCATATCCGGTCGATCCCCGCGGATTGGTGAACAGGATCACATAGTCGTTCGCCGCGTGCTCCTGCCAGCTGAAGTTGAATCCCACGCCGTACATGCCGTGAGGGCCGCCGTGGATCGAGAGCATCAGCGGGTATTTCCGCTTCGGATCGAAGCCCGGTGGCTTGAGGATCCAGCCCTGGATCTTGAAGCCGTCCACCGACGGGTACCAGATCTCCTCCAAGTCGCCCAGCTCCTTGCCCTGGAGCAAGTCCTCGTTGACTGCCGTGATCTGCTTGAGCTCGGGCCGGGCAACGGTGAACGCGACGACATCGTTAGGCTGCTTTGGACCGGTCCGAATCCCGACCGCGTCGCCGAGCCGGTCCATGCTGGTGACCGCGAGGAGATGATTGCCCTGGGTCACCGCGCGGACCGGTCCGCCCGCGACCGGAACGAAGTTCAGATTCCGAGAGCCCTTGTCTTCGGTGGCGAAGTAGATCCCGCTCGCGTCGGCCGCCCACATCAGGCTCTGCGGTGAGCGATCGAGCGTCGGAGTCAGGACGCGGGAATTCGAGCCGTCGATGTTCATCACGTAGAGCTTCGAATCGACCCAGGTATCGTCGGTGTAGTCGTACCCCGTATACGCGATCAGCTTCCCGTCGGGCGAGGGCACTGGGCTATTGTCGGGGCCCTTGCGGGTCGTGAGCTGCCGCACCTGCCGGCTCGCGACATCGATCGAGTAGACCTCACTTTCACGCCACTGCCAATCCGCGTCCGGCGAGCGGAGCCCGCTGAAGACGATCGTCTTGCTGTCCGGCGTCCATCGCGGAACCCCATGATCGTAGGGCCCCTCGGTGAGTTGGCGAGCCGTGCCTGCTTCGGCTGAGACGACGAAGATCTCGCGGTAGCCGTCGTCGGTGAATCCTTCGCGGTCGCGACGATAGTTGAGCTTCTCGACGATGTACGGCGCCTCGGTCCACTTTGCGCCCGCGGGCGGATTCGGAATCTGAACGTTCCACTTCTCCTTCATCTCCACGCTCTTCCGAAACGCGAGCCACTTGCCGTCCGGAGACCATTCGAGGTCGCTCGGAGTCTCCGTGAGCCGCGTCACCTGCGTGACGGCCCCCTCGGCGTCCATCCACCGCACGAAGATCTGACTCCCGGCCGGCTGGCCTTCGGCGACATACGCGATCCGGGTTCCGTCGGGAGACCATCGAGCGGCGCCGCCCTTCACCAGAAAGCGCTGCCTCGAGCCGTCGACGTTCAGAATCCAGAGCGCGTTGTCCCACTTGTCGTTCATCTTGTCGATGGTACGCCGAGTGTAGATCACCTGCTTCCCGTCAGGGGCGATCTGCGCGTCCTGTACGTCCTCGAACTCGAGGTAGTCCTGCAGGGTGAGGCGATTGTTGGGGGTTTGGGCTCTGACCGCGGAGGGTGCGATCAATCCGAGAGCGACGACGAGTGAAGCAAAGCCTGGCGCGCGCATAGGCGTCTCCGCCTGAGGTGGAACGAGACAAAAGAGGTGTGAAGAGTCTACCGCCGGCTACGTCCAGCGGCAAATTGGGAAGTCGGAAGTCGGAAACCGCATCAGTCAGGCGGTAGAGCCATTCCCTTCCCGACTTCCGATTTCCGATCTCCGGATCACCCGAACAGCAGGCGAGCGGCCGGATAGTCGATCGTCACCCGAAACTCCCGCAGGAAATTGGAGCCGATGATCCCGTCGAGCTCGGTCCCGAGCGCTGGGCTGAGCGGGGTGAGAAAGCCGCTTACGAGCACCTGCGTACCCGCGACGCGGGCGCGACCGACAGTCAGTGACACGCAACGTGGGGCGGCACCATCGTGACGGTCGCGCCGGTATCGAGCGCGAAATCGAGCGGGTCGTCGGCCCTTCAGCGTAACCCGAAGCACGTGAAGCGGCTCGTCGCTGCCTCCCATCCGAAACCGCACGGTCGCCGTCATCGGTCCTCCAGCCTTGCTATCCTTAACGATATTCATAGTTATATGAATGATCGCCCCGGCCGGCAGGGTCGCGCTTTGCCGTGCCGCAGTCGTTGTTCTCCCTCGAAGGGGTCGAGCAGACCTCGTCGAAAGCGATCGAGGCGGTCTCGGCGCTCTTGGAATCGGCTGGTCGCTCGGTTGCCGGCGCGGTGAGCGACCGGGGCCGGCCGGTTGCACCGCAGGCCGGCCGGGCCGTCATCTGCGGCACCGCGGCCGAGATCCAGGCGGTCCCAAACGCCGTCCTCGCGTTCCTCAAGTGGCTCGAAGCCCGATCGAAGCCTGCCCGCGGAAAGCGCCAAGCCGCCGCGGAGACCGCGACCTACGCGGTCACGATTGCGTTCCATCCATTGGACAAGGCGTAACCAGATGCCATTCCTGATCCGCCGTTTGAGCGTCGTGCTCGCGCTCGTTGTACTCGGGCCGGGGCTCGTCTCCGGCCTCAGCGCGCAGCGCCGTCCGATGTGGCGCGTCGAAGAGAAATCGATCGCCGACATTCACCGGGCCATGCGGGCCGGAACGCTGACCTGCCGAGCCCTGGTCGCCGCGTACCTCGAGCGGATCGCGGCGCTGGATAAGACCGGTCCGGCCATCAACGCGATCATCGTGATCAACCCGAAGGCGCTCGACACAGCCGACTCGCTCGACCGGAGGTATCGGCAAGCCGGGCCGGTCGGGCCGCTGCACTGCGTTCCCACTATCGTGAAAGACAATTTCGAGACGTACGATCTGCCGACGACGGCGGGCTCGCTCTCGCTCAAGGGATGGGTGTCGAACCGCGATGCGTACCAGGTGCGGAAGCTCCGCGAGGCCGGCGCGATCGTCCTCGCCAAGTCCAACATGGCCGAATACGCGTTCAGCCCGTTCGAGACGGTGAGCTCGATCCTTCCGGGTTACACGAAGAATCCGTACGCGCTCGACCGGGTTACGGCCGGATCCAGCGGCGGCACCGCGGCCGCCGTCGCGGCGAGCTATGGCGCCGTCGGGCTCGGGACCGACACCGGCAATTCGATCCGCGGGCCGTCGGCGCATAACGCGCTCGTCGGCATCCGATCGACGATGGGGCTCACCAGCCGGGCCGGCATCGTCCCGCTCAGCCTCGCGAGCGACATCGCCGGGCCGATCGCGCGGACGCTCGCCGATGCGGTCGCGGTCTTTCAGGTCATCGTGGGCGAGGACTCGGACGATCCGGTAACGGTCGCGAGCCGCGGCCGCGAAGTCCCCGACTACTCGGCCTCGCTGGTGGGCGGAGGATTGCGGGGCGCCCGCATCGGCGTGCTACGACAGGCCTACGAGACCGCCACGACGGACAGCGAAGTGGTGACGGTGTTCCAGCGCGCGATCGCCGATATGGTGAGGCAGGGAGCCGAGATCGTGGATCCGATCGCGATCGACAGCCTCGATGCGTGGCGGCGCGGCCAGACCGGATCATGCTTTCCCTTCAAGTACGACCTGAACCGCTACCTCGAGACGCGCACTCCAAAGCCCCCGGTGGCCAGTCTCGAGGAGGTGATCAAGTCACGCCAGTTTCACCCGTCGATCGAAGTGCGGCTCACGCAGACTCAGGCGATGGACCTGGCACCCGAGGACAACCCGGCCTGCAAGAGCCGAGACGAGTTTCGCGCCAAGCTCCGCGGGGCGGTCGTGGAGGTGATGGATCGGCAGCGGCTCGACGCGCTGGTCTATCCGACCTGGAGCAATCCCCCGCGGCTGATCGGCGACCTGAACACGCCGGGCGGCGACAACAACCAGCTGTTCTCGCCGAGCACCGGCTTCCCGGCGATCACGGTACCGATGGGCTATACGCGGGGGAATCGCCTACCGGCGGGGCTTCAGTTCTTCGGCCGGCCATGGGGCGAGCCGGGGTTGATCAAGCTGGCCTACGGGTACGAGCAGGCGACGAGACATCGGCGGCCGCCTAAGCTGTAGGCCGGACGTCGGAGCCTTTGGACCGCCGACGCTGGCCTCGCCACGCCCACTACTTCGGAAAGAGGACGACCTGGTTCTCCATCGGAAGCTCGCGGCTCTTCGACACCGCGGGCTGGGTCGCCTTCCAGACCTCCTCCTGATCGACCCCTTTGACCCTGCCCAGAAGCTGGAACTGGTCGAACACGAACGGGATGCCTTCGCAGCCTAACGGAGAGCCCTGGTCACCGACGTGCATGTGAAGGTGGGGGGCGGTCGAGTTGCCCGAATTGCCCAAGAGGCCGATCGGCGCGCCGCGGCTGACGAAGTCGCCCAGCTTGACCTTGAGCGAGCCGGGCTGCAGATGGGCATAGAACGCATAGACGCCGGGGCCGATCTCGAGGATCACGTGGTTCCCGCCGACGGTCTCGAGCGTTATCGGCACGGCCATTTTAGGAGAAAGCGGCACGTTCTCGATGATCCCGTCCTTTACCTCGACGACTTTTCCGTGCGCCACGGCCACGATCGGCGTGCCATAGCCGTACCAATTGGCGTTGACCGTCGAGTCGCCGTGGAAGGGCGCGCCCTCCGGTCCAAGCTTGATCCAATCGGTCCCGAAACGTTGCGGAATCCGAGCGAGACCGCCGATCGGGATCAGCGTGCGGCGATGGCCGGACGTGTTGCCGGGACCGTTGACCGCTACCCAGGCACCGCCCCCGCCTCCGAACGGCGAGGCGATCACCATCGGTCCAGGCTGGAGCACTGAGACGCCGGCGGTAAGCGTAGTGTCGCGCCTGGATTGAGCAACCGAATCCGCGAGGGCGCTCACCACGCGGTGGCGCAGCGAGGTGGGGACCGACTTGGCATCGGCAAGCGTCACCTGCAGGAAGAGCGTCGCGCTCCGGCCCACGGGAACTACCCGCGCGTCCGCGGCGGCGCCGGGCTGCGGACCGATCAGTCGGATCACTTTCTTCAGATCCTCGCCCGGAATCGTCAGCAGCGGCGCACCGGCGCCGTTTCCAAGGACCTCTATCTGAGTGAGCGCACGATCAGGCCCGTAGTTCGTTATGCGGAGCTCGTAGATCAGCTGAACCTTGCCGTCGCCCATGACCGCCGTCGGGGCTTTGGGCACCCGGGACTCGATGAATGCCCCGAGGTTCTGGGCGACAACAGGACCGGCTGACGCAAGGGTCAGGAGGGCGAAGATCGGAAGTCGGGTTCGCATGAGGGCCTGGGAATCGAAAGTCGGAAATCGGAAATCGGGCTCCTAGACGGGGATGGGCCGTGATGAGTTTCAGGCCGACTTCCGATTTCCGGCTTCGGCTTCGGCTTCCGACGCTTCACCGGCCGCCATATTCCTTCCCCGGCACGCCCCGCACATACGCCCACAGCGCCCGCATCTCCATCCCATCCATGAGCCGGGTCTTCTTCCATGGCATCAGAGTGTCGACCGGCGATCCATCGGGACGCTTGCCTTCGCGGAGCGCCACGTCGAAGTCGCGGAAGGTCCATTTGCCGATCGCGGTGGGAGTGATGTTGGCGGCCGGGCGCCAATCGGGCGGTCCGCCCGGGATTGGACCGCCTGAAAGGCTCGGGCCGTGGCAGCCGGTACACCCTCCCACGACGGCGAGGTACCCGCCGTACGTTGCCGTCGTATCCGGCTCGATCCGGGCTACCGGCGTCAAGCGATGGTCGATCCGGTCCACGTCGAAGATCGGCAACCGGCCGGCGGCATAGAGAATCATGCCTAACGGTTTGAGGCGGGTCACCGGCGGGCGCTTGGCCGACGCCGGAAGCGACCGGGTATACGCAAGGATCGCGAGCAAGTCTTCCTCGGTCAACTCGGCATAGTTCGACGACGGCATGATGGCGAGCGGACGGCCCTCGGCGGAGACTCCATGCCGTACGGCGCGAACAAATGCCGCGTCATCGCCCGCCTGGATGGAACCGACACCGCCGCGCGTGATGTTGGGAGCCCAGACCACGCCGAGGGGCCCCGCATCGGCCACGAGACCGCCGGCCAAGTCGGGACCATGGCAGTCTGTGCACTTGGCGATGGCGTCCGCGAGGTGACGGCCGCGGGCGAGGCGCGCCGAGTCGGCCGGGACGGGCGCGACCGCGACGACCGGGATGTCCCAGGTCCGGCTGCTGTTCCGCACGCCCATCGCGTACAAGAGCGCGACGCCGATCACCGCGATGCCTAACAGCACGCCGAGGCCAAGGCCCAACCGTCTGATCCAGATCACGAGCGCTCCAGGTCGTGGTACGATTTCCGATTCCAAACTCCGACTATCCGTCCTTCAGGGCCCTGCGGAGATCCCTCATGTGCTCGTGAAAATCCACCTCGACGCTGTGCCGCGGGGAGCGCACGTACCGGCGCCGAATCTCCCTCGCGTCGTTCCCGGCGCGCTCCCGAGCATCCGGCGGGAGCCGGTACTCACCGGTCAGGTGTTGCGCGACGAGCTTCGCTTGCGCCTCGGCGAGCGGCCAGATACAGCCCGCAGGCTGTACCAGCCCGATGAATGCGAGCGACGGCCGCTGCGGGTGAAAAACTCTGAGGTAGAGGGGCACGTCACCCTCGGCGAAGTCGGCCAGAGTCGGATCGAGGAATGGAAAGTTGATCCGGAAGCCGGTCGCCGCGATCACCGTGTCGAACGACTCCGAACGACCGTCGACGAAATGGACCCGACCGCCGTCAAACCGCGCAATGTCCGGATAGGGCTGGACGCGCCCGTGACGGATGAAATAGAGCAGCTCCGAATTCACGACCGGGTGAGAGGTCAGCATCGCATGGTCCGGTTCGGGAAGGCCGTACGGCTCGTTCCCTCCGGTCATGAGTCTCCAGGTCCAGTAGTGGAGGCGCCGCCTGATCGGGCTCGGAATCCACTGCATCCGATCGTTCATTACGTCGGGCGGTTGACCGAACATGAATTTGGGCACGATGTAGTATCCGCGCCGCAAACTCAGCCCGGTGTGAGCCGCTAGCCGGCTGGTCTCCACCGCGATATCGCACGCGGAATTGCCGCCACCGATCACCAGCACCCGCTCGCCACGGAACGGCTCAGCCGTCTTGTACTGATGCGAATGGAGATAACGACCAGTGAACTCGCCCGGATACGTCGGCCACCGTGGATCCCAGTGATGACCGCTGGCAACCAGGACCGCATCGGACAAAACGGTCGTTCCGTCTGCCAGTTCGACTCGCCATCCGCCGTCGGGACCCGATTCCACCCGGGTGACCTCGCGGCCGAACTCGATGACGCGCTCGAGCTCGAATCGCTGCGCATAGCCCTCGAAGTACGAGAGCAACTGCCGATGCGAGGGGTAGTCGGGATAGTCCGCCGGCATCGGGAAGTCGCTGTATTGCGAGAGCGCCTTCGAGCTGATGATGTGGGTCGTGTCGAATACGCTCGAGTGGCCTTCCCGGGCCGTGTACACCCAGTTCCCCCCGACTCGATCGCCCTTCTCGTAAACGACGATGGGAGAGATCCCAGCGTCGAGTAAAGCCTTTACAGCGGCGAGCCCGGAAGGGCCCGCCCCAATAATGACGGCACGGTAGCGAACGGCCTGGGTCATGGAATGAGCACCAATCTAGACCAGTCGGTCGCGGACTGTGAGAAGGGACGGACGGTCGGCGCGTCCTAGCAGTGTCCTCATCTCGGAGAGCCCATGCGCCGCCCGTCCGCCTTCACTAGAGCCCTCGCCTTCCTTCTTATGGCTTCCTTCGTGCTGAGCCAGAGCGCCTGCAAGAAGGCGATGCCGACCGAATCTCAATGCAACGGCTCCGAGACCGGCTGCGACAGGTAGGCGGCTCGCTGCACTCCCCGCGCATCCGCAGGCTCAGAATGCAACCTTTCCGGCAGAGGAAGCATCTGATTGGATGCGAAGAACAAAGGAGGAACGATGACGCTGACACCCCGCCACACGACGGTCGAGAGTTACGAAGTCTACGATGACGAAGGCAACTCTGTTGGGCGCGTGGTCCTCCCCAAGACCCGACGCCTGTTCGGGTCGGGCGAAGGTACCGTTTTGATGCAGCGGCAGCCGGATCCACGCCCCAACCGGTCGCAGTCGCACGCCGCCTAACCGAACCCTCCTGAAGGACCCCCGGAGGACCTTGCAGACATCCTGCTGAGGTCCTCCGATCGTTTCTGCCTGCCCCGGACCGTGGGGTTATTATCCACACGGAATGCCTCTCCACTTCCCTTCGGCCCGGCGCCTCGGGGCGACCGTTGTCCTCGCCCTCTCCCTCGCTCAGCCATGCGTGCTCGCCGCCCAGGTCGCCGACTCGGTCCTGCTCAAAGCCGAGCAGGCTATGCGCGACGGGCGGCCATGGCTGGCGCTCCAGTTGCTTGCTCCCGCGCTGCGAGCTCCGGCGGACCGAACGCAGGCGCGAGTTCTGACTGCGGCTCGGGCATCGGCGGCATGGCAGGGTTGGGCAACCGTCGGCCGGCTCCTGGCCGGAGAGAGCTGGCTCGATGGTACGGGCGGCGAAGGACGGGCCTTGCTGGCGCGATCCGCGCTGGAGCGGGGCCTGATCGAGCCGGCCATTGCGCAGGCGTCGATGGCGGTCGGCCTTGGGACTGACGGACCGGAGCGGGGCGAGCGGTTGGTGGTGCTCGGCCGCGCGCTCGATCGGGCCGGCCAGCTCGACAGCGCCGGGCGGGTCTACATTGCGGCCGCGGACCGGCTCCCGCTCGTGGCGGATTGGCTCCTGCTTCGCGCGGCGGGCGTTACCACCGACTCGGGGGCGCGGGTCGCTCTCTATGCGCGAATTTCGCTTCCGGTGGCGCGGGAACGCATCGGTTGGACCGAAGCGCTCACGCTCGATCGGGCGGGTCTGGCGGATGAAAGCGCTCGTGCGTACGTGGCGCTCGGAGCCAAGCTCGCGAGCTACCGAGTCCGGCTCAAGGCAAGAACCGATTCAGCCGCGCGCGATCTCCGGCGTGAGCTGATTGGCTTCCTCGCTCCTGGGCTGAACGGGGACGATACCCGGTCGGCGATCGACCTGCTCGACGCTCGGTTTGCTCCGCTCACGACCGGCGAGGACCTCCAGGTGGCCAGAAGGGCCGCGCAGGTCTCACTCCTCCCCCGAGCGGCCCAAGGATATTCGCGAGCCAATCGCGCCGGCATGCTCACCGAGCGCGACCACTTCGCCTTTGGGACCGTACTCTCCCGGCTCGGACGCTTTCCAGAGGCAATCCAGCAGTTTGGCTTGGTGCGCAGCAAGGAGTTGGAGCCGGAGGCGCTCTACCAGCGGGGCCGCGCGCTGCTCCGGAGTGGCCGGTTGAACGACGCGATTCCGGCTCTCGACCAGGTCGCAGCCAAATACCCATCAGTTGCCGCCGCAGCGGCGGCAGCCCGGTTCCTCGCCGCCGACCTCTTCATCGACAAGGGCCTAGAAGACTCGGCCCGAGCGCGGTTCACGGTTCTCGGGCAGGACTATCCCGCGCAGTCCTACGGCCGCCGGGCGAAATTCCAGGCAGCAGTGCTGGCGTTTGTAGCGAGCGACTATCGACAGGCACGCACCGAGTTCGAGAGCCTGGCTGAAGGCTCTCTCACAGCGGAGGAAGCGGCTGCGGGACTGTACTGGTCGGGCCGTGCCGCCCTCGCGGCGGGGGATAGCGCCGCGGCGTCAACGATTTGGCGTCAGGTAGTGGACCGGGCCGGCTTCAGCTACTACGCCGTGCCCGCCGCGAACCGTCTCGGACGAGCTCCGTGGACGATGCCGCCGGCCGTAGCGAGCCCTGCACCGGCGGTCACGGACGACTCCGGCTTCGCCCGCGCCGCATTCCTCGAACGCCTCGGCATGAAGGTCGAAGCCCGCCTCGAGTACGACCGGCTGCTCAACGCCCGGAGCGACGATCCCGCCGATCTTTCCCTCATGGCGGCGGCGTTTGCCCGGGCGGGGTACCCCGATCGCGCGCTCAGATTTGCTGAGCGGGCAGTCGCCAAGGGCGCTCCCATGGACCGGACCATCATGGAGTGGCTCTATCCGCTTCCGAACCGAGAGGTCTTCTTCGCCACCTCCGCGGCCGCGTCGGTCGATCCCTTCCTGATCGCTGGACTGATCCGCCAGGAGTCCGCATTCGATCCGCGAGCCCGCTCCGTGGCGGACGCGCGCGGCTGGATGCAGGTGCTCCCTTCGGTTGGGGCTGAATTGGCCAAGGCATCGGGTCTGAACGACTGGGACCCGCTGCTTCTCTATCAGTCCGATCTCAACCTGGACTTCGGCATTCGACACTTCCAGGACGCGCTCGCTCGCTACAAGGAGCCTGCGTACGCTCTGGCAGCGTACAACGCCGGCACGCTCAGAGTCGATCGGTGGCTCACGCTTCCCGGTGTCCAGGGCGACGTCGAGTTGTTCATCGAGCGAATCCCTTTCGCGGAGACACGCGACTACGTTCGGCGGGTACTCCGCAACCAAGCCTACTACCGCTCATTATACGGCGACTGGTGACCACCAGTCCGCCGGCCCGGGACCCCTACGTCACGCTCCGCGACGGGAACGTGCGCCGCTACTTGGCGGGCAACGTGCTCGCGACGCTGGGCCAGCAGATGCAGACGGTCGCGGTGGGGTGGGAGCTCTACGAGAGAACCCACTCCGCGTGGGCGCTCGGGCTCGTTGGGCTGATGCAGGTCATCCCAATCATCATCTTCACGCTCCCGTCGGGCCAGATCGTCGACCGATACGACCGGCGGCGGGTTCTCATGGCTGCCAACCTCGTGATGGCGATCGGGTCGCTCGGCCTCGCGGCGGCTTCATATTTGGGTGCGCCCGTTGCCGCGACCTACGCGTCGCTCTTCATCTTCGGAACCGGTCGGGCTTTCCAAGGGCCCGCCAAACAGGCGCTGCTCCCGCTTCTCGTCCGGACCGACCAATTCACGAACGCGGTGACTTGGAACAGTGGAGGCTGGCAGGCCGCTGCAGTCCTGGGGCCGGCACTAGGCGGCATGCTGCTGGGCTGGACTCACTCGGCCGTCCCGGTGTACCTGATCGATGCGGCAGCGGCGTTGACGTTTTTCTTTCTGGCACGAACACTCCAGCCGAGGAGTCAGGCTTCCACCGGTCGGCCGACATCGTGGGAGGGATTGCTCGACGGGTTCCGATATGTAACCCGCACCAAGGTACTTCTCGCGGCGATCACACTCGATCTCTTTGCCGTCTTGCTCGGCGGCGCGACCACGCTGCTTCCCGTGTTTGCGAAAGACATCCTGCACGTCGGCCCGACCGGCCTCGGGTGGCTGCTTGCCGCGCAAGCGGTCGGGGCCGTGTCGATGTCGGTCATGATTGCGCACCGACCGCCGTTCGAACGAGCGGGCCGGACGCTCCTCTTGGCCGTCACGGGATTCGGTCTGGCGACAATCGTCTTCGGGCTTTCGCGAAGCTACGTCCTGTCGTTCGTGATGCTGCTGATCGCCGGCTCGCTCGACAGCATTAGCGTCGTCATCCGGCTCGCGCTCGCGCAGCTCAAGACGCCCGATTCGCTCCGAGGTCGAGTCTCTTCCGTCAACAGCCTCTTCATCGGGACATCGAACGAGCTCGGCGGGTTTGAATCGGGCGCGGTGGCGTCGGCATTCGGGCCGGTCGTCTCGGTGGTGGCAGGCGGGATCGGCACGATCCTCGTCGTTACGGCCGTCGCGCTCGCGTGGCCGGAGATCGTGCGGCTCAGACGCCTCGAGGAGGGCGGCGAGCCGGACGCTGCCTAACTGAACAGCTCGCTGAGCCGCTGCTCGATCGCGCCGAGCCGGCCATCCTCGAAGCGAACCACGTCGGCGACAGGGCTCGAGAGCGAGGAACGGCAGCTTCCCGGATAGCGCCGCCCGTCGGGTTCCGGCTCGTCGGCGAAGCTTTCTGCGATCACCTCGCGGGAGCACGATCTCACGATTCAGGGAAACTCCGATCAGCGCCGCACGCAAGCCCGCATGTGTGTGCGGGCGAAGGGCCGCGTGTTGGGCGATCAGGAGTCCGGCTGAGACGGCGCACGGGTTCCGAGCTTATCGTGGAACCACTGCAGCATGTCGTTGATCGCCGCGGCATTGAGCCGGTGCGTGCTCTCGTACCACATCACCCGTTTGGGCTCGCTTCCCGCTTTGTGGAGCTGCTCGGCGTCCGCCACTGGGATCAGCTCGTCCTGCCGCGCCGACTGAAAGAACAGCGACGCGGGCGCCGCTCGCCCAACGAAGCGAATCGGTTCGATCGGCTCTATCGCGGCCAGCCACCGATTCCAGCGGGTGCGCGGCATGCTCGAGGATGGTCCAGCCGAGTCGTCGGGGCCGGTCATGTGGGACACGAGACCACCGTCTCCTACTTGGATCACATACGTCTTGAGCCGCCGCTCGATTCCCGCGAACAGGGAGCCGGTTGCGCCGCCATAGCTTCGCCCGACGTAGCCGAGCCGGCCGGGGTCGACATCGCGGCGCGCGATGAGCAGATCGACGCCGCGCTGCAAGTCGACCATCAGCTGCACCTGGTCGACGCTGTCTTGGACCGTGAACGTCACCGGCGGCTCTTTACGGCGGGCCCACGGAGCGTCGAGCGCCAAGGCCACGGCGCCATGCAGCGCGACCCGAAGCGCCAAGCCGGACGCGCTCTGCGAATTCCCGGGTGCCCCGTGCCCGACGAGCACTCCGGCGAACGGACCGCCACCCGGCGGCACGAAGAGCAGACCGGTGGCGCGGCCGCCTTTGGGGCTCGCAAAGCCGATGGCGTGGACAACGATTCCGCTGTCGGTTCGAACGATCGAGTCGGTAAGATCGAGCGGTTTGGATGGATCGTACGAGAACGTCGTGACGGGATCTTGGACCGCGCCTGCGGCCGTGAGAGCAGCGACCAGGGCCGCGGGCCACCAGCGACACGATCGGCTAAGTTTGTGAGGCAAGGGGGTCTCGATCGTACGGGTATGGTCGGGTCGCGCGTTATGACGCGAGCAGCTGCCGGTATTACCGCGGACTACGATGGCCGCGGAGGTCCAGTTTCGCCACCGTGCGACGGTCCGCGAGGCGAGCGCATCTAGTCGAAGTCCTATCCCACTCAGGAGAGCTCCGTCGATGCGATTCGCTCGATATCTCACGATCGCCGGCCTCGGTCTCGGCGGCGGTGCCGGAGTGAGCGCCGCCCAAACGGCGGTGTCGCTCACGAAGCCCGACGCCAAGTACGGCGAGCCGATGACCAGGATCACCGGAGTCCGCGAGCTTCCCGGGAACAAGGTTCTCGTCAGCGACATGATGGACAAGGTCGTCCTCCTGGTCGACTTTGGATCCGGCACCGCGACCAAGGTCGGCCGCCAGGGCCAGGGACCGGGAGAATTCGGCCTGCCCGGAGCGTTGTTAGGTATTCCAAAGGACCAGACGCTGCTGCTCGACATCATCGGGCGGCGATTTCTCACGATCGGTGCCGATGGAAAGCCCGGAGGAATCGTCAACATGCCGAGCGGCGGCGGCGGCGGCATCGGTTTCATGGGACCGGATACCAAGAGCGACAATCTGGGGCGGATCTACTTCAACGCTCCGGCTTTCAACCTGAGCGGCGGTCCGCCGCCCGACTCGGTGCCGATTCAGCGGTGGGACCGGATCAACCCCAAGCTCGATACGGTCGCGTGGGTGTCGGTTCCGCGGGCCGACGTGACTCGCGACGGCAGCGGGGGCCGCGTCAGCGTGCGGATCGGCGGGTCGAAAGTCTTTTCGGCCGAGGAGCAATGGACGGTGAGCGGCGAGGGGCGAGTGGCGCGGGTGCGGCCCAATCCCTATCAGGTGATCTGGTACGACGGAGTCAACCAATCGCTTTCGGGCCAAGTGGTTCCCTATACCGCGCCGAAGGTCACCGACGCGGACAAGAAGGCGGTCATCGAGCAGCAGAAGAAACAAAAACCGATGGTGATCGCGATCGGCGGTCCGGGCGGGCGAGCTCCGCCTAACGTCACCCCGCCGCCCCCCGAGTTCGCCGACACCAAACCACCGTTCATCGGCGGCTTCGGCGGCGGGAACGTGCTCGCCACGCCGGACGGCGAGGTATGGGTCGCCCGGACGCGGCCAGCGGGCGACACGACGCCGACCTACGACGTCTTCGACCGCACCGGTAAGCTAGTTCGAAAGGTGAGTCTTAACCCGGAGAGCCGGGTCGTGGGCTTCGGCACCGGGACGGTGTATGTCGTGAGAACGGACGAGGATGATTTGCAGTTTCTGGAGAAGTACCGACGGTAGCAAATCGGAAGTCGGCAGCCGGAAATCGGGAACGAGCGCTGGTCACCTTGGAGCTCCCGACTTCCGATTGCCGACTTCCGGTTCGCTACTGCCCCGCCTTTGGCGATTCCGCCGCGCCCCACCGTTTGAACCATTCCATCAACAGGATCTGAGTCCGCATGAAGTTCGCCGGGCGCGAAGAGGTTCCGTGGTACTCGCCGTCGAACCGGACGAGCGCGGTGGGGATCCCGCGCATCTTGAGCGCGGTGTAGTACTCCTCCGTCTGCCCCATCGGGGTCCGCATGTCGAGAACACCGGTCATCAGCAGCGTCGGCGTCTTGACGTTGCCGACGTATGAGAGCGTGGACTGCTTGAACCAGGCGGTCGGGTCCTCCCAGTACGGCTTCTCGAACCAATTGAAGCCAAAGAGCGGGATGTCGCTCGTGCCCGTGAAGCTGATCCAGTTGGTGACCGGGCAGAGCGGCGCCGCGGCCGCGAACCGGTCGGTGTGCCCGATGATCCACGTCGTGAGGGCGCCTCCCCCGCTGCACCCCGTGACGAACAACCGTTTGGGATCGATGTACCCTCGCCCGATCATGGAGTCGACGCCGGCCATCAGGTCGTCGTAGTCGACCCCGGGATACGCCTTGTCGATCGCGTTGCCGAAGTCGGTTCCGTATCCGGTCGACCCGCGCGGATTGGTATAGAGCGTCACAAAACCGTTGGCGGCGAAATTCTGGTACATGTAGTTGAAGCCGACGCCGTACATCCCGTGCGGGCCGCCGTGGATCTCGAGAATGAGGGGCCACTTCTTGGCCGGGTCGAACTGCGGGGGCTTGACGATCCAGCCCTGCACCTTGGCTCCACCGCTCGAGGCGTACCAGATCTCTTCGACCTCGCCTAACGCCGTGTGCGCGAGCAGATCGGAATTGACGCTGGTGAGCTGGGTGATGTCCGACGGCTTCTTCAAATCGATCCGGACCACGTCCGGGGGCGCGGTGAAATTGGTCCGCGTCGCGAACGCCGTCCCCTTTCTGGAGATCGAAAGCGTGGTCAGCATGTGGGTGCCGGTGGTGAGCTGCCGAACGCTCCCCGTGACGGCCGCAAACTGGAGATTGCTCGTCCCCCGATCGTCGGCCACGAAATAGATCCCCCCGTTGTCGGGCGCCCACTGGAGCGATGCGGCGGCTCGATTGAAGCCGCCGTTCAGCATCCGGGCCGCGCCGCCGCCGACCGGCATGACGTAGAGATCCGCCACCTTGTAGGTCTGGCGAGTGAACGAGTAGCCGGCGAACGCGATCCATTTTCCGTCCGGCGAGACCACCGGGTTCGACCAGAACCCTTTCTCCGGCGTGAGCCGAGTGGCCGCGCCGGTCGCGAGATCGACGCGATAGAGGTTGGAAACCTGGCGCTGCCGGTCCGCATCAGGGTCGTCGTTGCCGTCGACGATCACCGACTTCCCGTCTGGCAGCCAGTCCCAGCCGACCGCCCCGGGAAGCCCGATACCGCGCGCGCCGAGATTCCACTTGCCGCTCGTCACTTGGCGCGGCGTGCCGCCGGATGCGGGAACGACGAACAGGCTCGTATACCCGTTCTCGAGAAAGCCGATCCGATCCGCGCGGAAGTGCATCCGGCCCTCGACGCGCGGCGTCTTGGTCCACGTCGCACCGGGCGGCGGGCTCGGAAGCTTGACTTGCCACTCGGGCTCCGTGGCGACCAGCATGCTGAACCCGATCGTCGAGCCGTCGGGAGACCACTTGAGGTCCGCCGGCGGCTGGGCGAGCCGAGTGACTTGGGTCGCGGCCTCTTCCGCATCCATCCACCTAACGAAGATCTGCGACCCGCCGGGCTCTCCCTCGGCGAGATACGCAATCCGGGTTCCATCCGGCGACCAGATCGGGCTCGCCCCCTTCACCAGGAAGCGGTTGTGGGTACCGTCGGCATTCATCACCCAGATGGCCGACTCCCAGGTGTCCTTCATCCGGTCGACGCTCCGGCGGAGATACACGACCGTGGCGCCGTCCGGAGAGACTTTCGGGTTTCCGGCGCTCTCGAAGTCGAGGTATCGCTCGACCGTGAGCAGTGTGTCGGTTGGGCGGCTGGCCTGCGCGGCGGCGCGGCCCGCGCCGATCGCCACGAGCATCATCCCCGCGAATGCTGCGCGTCTCATGGTCTCTCCTCCTTGGGAGGCGTACCGGACGGCGGGCCTATGGTGTCTGCCCGCGGTGCTGCGCGAACCAACCTTCCAGTGTCGTCAGCTTGGAGATCGCATGGCTCGGCCTAACCCGGATGCCGTGGGGCTCGCCCGGGACCCGGACCAGCACCGTCTCGACCCCGCGCATCTTGAGCGCCTTGTAGTACTGCTCCGATTCCGACATCGGAGTGCGGTAGTCCTCTTCACCGGTCATGATCAGCGTCGGCGTCTTGACGTTCTTTACCACCGAGAGGAGCGAGCGCTTGTCGTAGTTGGCCCGGTCCTCCCAGGGAAAGCCGGGGAACCAGTTCGCGACGGCGAGCGGAGCCATGTCGGCGGTGAGCGCGAAGCTCTCCCAGTTGATCACGGGATAGAACGCGAGTGCCGCCTTGAACCGATCGGTATGACCGATCATCCACGCGGTGAGCACGCCGCCGCCGCTCCCGCCGGTGACGAAGAGATTCTTGTCGTCGACGTATCCCTTGGCGATCACTGCGTCGACCCCGGAGTTGAGGTCGAAGAAGTCGTCGCCCGGATACGCGTGGTGAATCAGGTTGCCGAACTCCTCACCGTAGCTCGTGCTGCCCCGAGGGTTCGTGTAGAGCACCACGAAGCCGGCGGACGCCATGAGCTGCTTCTCGATGTCGAACCGGTCGCCGTAGTCGGCGAAGGGGCCGCCGTGAATCTCGAGAATCAGCGGATACTTGCGAGACGGATCGAAGCCCGGGGGCTTGATGATCCAGCCCTCGATCTTCCGACCGTCTTTGGACGACGGCCACCAGAGCTCTTCGACCTGCCCCAACGTCTTGGAGCCGAGGACGTCGTCGTTGACGGAGGTGAGGAGCTTGACGGGAGCGTTAGGCCGGACGACGGCCACGTCGCCCGGGATCATCGGCCGCGAGAGGGGATAGGCGATCGTGCCGTCCTTGGAGACGGAGAACGTCCCTCCGCCGTACGCGCTGCCACCGGCGCCCATATCCTTGGCAAGAACCTTGGAGGTGCCGTCGAGGTTCATGAGCGCAATCTTCGTGTTGCCCTGATCGGCGTATTGGACGTAGATCCCGCGGCCGTCCGCGGCCCACAGCGGGTCGGACACGGACTGATCGAGCTTGGAGGAGACCGCCCGCTTGTTCGACCCGTCGCGATTCATCACGTAGAGCAGCGTGTTCTGATATCCCTGCTTGCGATCGTCGAATCCCGTATAGGCGATCAGCTTGCCGTCGGGCGACACCGCCGGTGAGCCGTCGGGACCTTCGCGATCGGTGAGCTGCTTCATGGCGCCGTCTTTGAGCGAGACCTCGTACAGGTCGCTCTCGAGCATCCGAAGCTCGGCGTCGGGCCGGCGACGGGCCGGAAAGATCACCGCCTGACCGTCGGTGCTCCAGGCGAGATCGGCCCCGCCGAACCCCCCGGTGCCGTGGTTGAAGTCGCCGGAAGTGATCTGGCGCGCCGTGCCACCTTCGGAGGGGATCACGAAGATGTGCATGTAGCCGCGCGGCACTTCGCCGGTCCCGTCGAAGCGGAACACCAGCTTGTCGGTGTACTTGGGGACCGGAGCCCACTTCGCGCCCGGCGGCGGCGTCGCGGGCGTGCCAATCACGAGCGGCGGCTGCGGCGCCAGCTTCACGAAGGCGATCGTGCTCCCATCCGGCGACCACGCGTAGCCCATCGGTGGCTCGGTCAGGTTGGTGAGGGTCTGAACCTGGCCGCCGTCTATCCAGCGGACATAGAGCTGCGAGCCGCCGTCGCGGTCGGAGATGTACGCGAGCCGCTTACCATCGGGCGACCAGCGCGGCTGCGTCTCCGTTGACTTGCCGGTGGTGAGCGGGCGGTGATCCGTGCCGTCGGTCCGGACTATCCACAAATTCGAATACCGGCGGTCCGACATTACGTCCGAAAACTGGCGGACATAGACGATCCACTGCCCGTCCGGCGAGATCTGCGGATCGGCAACGAACTCGAGGTTGAACTCGTCGGCCGGCTCGAGCCGGACGACCTGGGCGGACGCGGGCACCGCGGCCATCGAGAGGAGCCCGGCGAACAAGAGAGAGCGCATGGACGGTACCTCAGGCGTACTGGTAGCGGTCAGCTGGTCGGCTTCGTGAACTTCTTGAACCAGCGCATCATGTAGAGCTGGGTCCTGATCCAGTTGGACGGGACGGATTCGGTGCCATGCCATTCCCCCTCGAACCGGAGCAGGGCGGTCGGCACGCCGCGCATCTTGAGCGCCGTGTAGTACTCCTCGCTCTGCGGCATCGGAGTGCGCATATCGAGAACACCGGTCATCAGCATCGTCGGCGTGGTCACGTTGCCGACATACATCAGCGGCGACTGCTTGAGCCACTGGTCCGGTGATTCCCAGAACGGCTTGTCGAAGAAGTTGCGGGTGAACAGCGGAACATCCGTGTGGCCGCTGAAGCTGATCCAGTCGGTCACGGGACAGCGCACCGCCGCGGCGGTGAACCGCTTGGTGTGGCCGATGATCCAGCTCGTGAGCACCCCGCCGCCGCTGCAGCCGGCAACGTAGAGCTGCTTGTCATCGATATACCCTCGTCCGATCACCGTGTCGACCCCCGCCATGAGATCGTCGTAGTCCACGCTCGGGTAGGCTTGGTCGATCGCGTTGCCGAACGCGGTGCCGTACCCGGTGCTGCCGCGCGGATTGGTGTAGAGGACGACCACGTCGCTCGCTGCCCAGGTCTGCCACATGTAGTCGAAGCCGACGTTGTACATCCCGTGCGGGCCGCCGTGAATCTCGAGCAGCAGCGGATACTTCCGGTTCGGGTTGAACGATGGCGGCTTCACGATCCAACCTTGGACCCGAGCCCCGCCGGACGACGGATACCAAACCTCCTCCGCAGTCGCGAGTCGCTTGCCTTGCAACAGATCTTCGTTCACGGCCGTGACCTCGGTGAACTGGCCGGTTCGCTTCGCCGGATCGAGGGTCACGCGGACGACGTCACCGGGGTTCTGGAAGGTCGAGCGAACTCCGGCCATGACGCCGGCTCCGCTCATCGATGACAGCCGAAGGAAATGGTTGCCCTTCGTCACCGGCGTCACCGCGGCGCCGCTCACCGGGATGAAGACGATATTCGCGGTACCCCGATCCTCCGGGCTGGCGTAGATCCCGCTTCCGTCTCGCGCCCAGATCAGCGCGCCGTTGACATCGCGGTCGAGCGCGCTCGAGATGTTATGCCCGCCGGTCCCATCGGCATTCATCACGT
>JBDTOH010000024.1:0-22405 GCA_039933355.1 Gemmatimonadota bacterium
TTGGGGCGGTCGCGTATACTTGGCGGCCGATTCGGACGGCGGGCGCGCTGTCAACCGCCGTCCCGGCCACTGCAGTCTGATTGTCGCCGGCGATGACGGTCATCACCGCCGGGGGACCGATCGTCGCCGTTGCCAAGAACGTCGCCGGGGCCGCGAGCCCCGCGGCCGTGGCCGTCAGCGAATATGAGCCGGGCTTCGCGCCGAGAATCCAATTCCCGACTGTGGCAACGCCGGCCGCGTCGGTGGTTTGGGCGCCGTCGGTCACAGTGCTCGTGCCGGAAGCCGTAAACGTCACGGCAATGCCCGCTACCGGGTTCCCGGTGGCGTCGGTGATGACCACCTGCGGGCGGACCGGCACCGGCGTTGCCGCGGGGCTACTTTGTTGGCCGCCCGCCTTGATCGATAGAACGGATGCCGGACCGGCGGCCAAGGCGACCGCTCCACTCTCAGTGCCGGCGAGGCCGGTTGCGCTAAATCGAAGGGTTCGTGATCCGGGAGGTCCCGCGATGCCGAGATCTGTAAAGGCTGCGATCCCGTCGCCATCGGTTCGGGCGCTCGAGGTTCCGACGAGCGTGCCGGTTCCCGACCCGAGCGCCGCGGTCACCAGGACGCCCCGCTGGGCGAACGGACTTCCCGCGGCATCCGTCAGCCGGACCTTGGGCTGCTGGGTGAAGGCGATCCCGCTCGAGGCGGCTGCCGGTAAATCGGTCACAATTCCGAGGGCCGCCGGTCCCGGCGTGCCGACCGGTCCATCGCTGGCGCAGCCCGCCAGCAGACCCACCCAGCAGGCGAAAACGGCCCCAATTCGGACCCGGAAAAATGATCTGCTCGAAGGGCGAATGTCGTGATCAGTCATAGCGTTGCGTGGCCCGTGTCTTGCGCTGGCGACGTCGGCGGAACAGCGGAAAGCTGAGGTCCGTCGTCGGCGCATCCGCGCCTGAGCGATGCAAAGGGGATGCCTACCGCGTGCTATCGACGCTGCGACGCAAGATAAGTGCACTCCGTACCTACGCTGAGCTTCCGGCGGCGGGCCGCCGGGAGGCATGGCGCGACCAGTTCGGCCGCCTCAAGGAAGACCCCGGTCCACGGCTCGCAATCGAAGCCGGAATCGACTGGCTAACCGTTGCGCAGGACCAATCCCGGACGGGGGATGGCGGTGTCGCCCGTCATTGGGGATATCGAACGGGCTGGGCCGCGTCGTATCCCGAAACGACCGGCTACATCGTGCCGACCATGCTTGAAGCGGCCGACTTCCTGAAGAAGCCCGAGCTCGAGCAGCGGGGCAGGAAAATGCTCGATTGGCTCGCCGCCATTCAGCTCCCTGGCGGCGGGTTTCAAGGTGGGACAGTCGATGCAACGCCTGTTGTCCCGGTGACATTCAACACCGGCCAGATCGCGCTGGGGCTCGCTGCCGGAGCCGCCCGCTTCGGTGATCCATACCGCGGCGCGCTCGAGCAGGCATGTAACTGTCTCGCAACAACGCAAGATCCCGATGGCTGCTGGCGACGCCATCCCACACCGTTTGCTCGAGGGGGAGAAATGGCCTACGAGACCCATGTAAGCTGGGGTCTGCTGGAAGGTGCCAGGGTCACGCGGGACTCGACTTGGGCCGACGCGGCTCGACGCAACATCGACTGGGCGCTCACCAAGCAGCGCCCGAATGGTTGGTTCGCCGATTGTTGCCTCAACGATCCGGTCAGGCCGCTCACCCATACGATCGGCTACGTTCTGAGAGGCGTGCTCGAGGGTCATCGGTTCTTTGGCGACTCAGCGCTGCTCGAGGCGAGTGAGCGGACCGCGGACGCGCTGCTCGGTTGCCAGCTGCCGACGGGGGCCATCCCAGGGCGCCTCGACGCTGAGTGGCACCCCGCCGTGTCCTGGGTATGCCTCACCGGGCTGGTCCAGATCGCGGCGTGCTGGTTCTACATGTCCGAGGTTACCGGCCGGCGCCAATATCGGGACGCGGCGTGCCGGGCAACGGCGTTCGTGAGGCGCACGTTGCATTTGGACGGACCCGCGACCACACGAGGCGGTGTCAAAGGTGCGTTCCCGGTTTCCGGCGGATATGGTACTTATGAGTATCTCAACTGGGCGGCCAAGTTCCTGGTCGATGCCTGCTTGATGGAAATCCGGGCGAGTCCAACCCCGACATCGATCCCGACCCCGTCATCGAAGCTGTTCGGGTGAGCGCCGCGTTCGTCAGTGAAGAGGCCACTGGCGAAGGCGTCACCGCGCTCCTCGGCGTGGTGCCCCCTTCGGCGTACTTCTCACCGGGGTACGCGGCGGCTCAGCGGGCGCTCGGGTCCCGGGTGCTCTTGCTCGTCGACCGAAGCGGGCCCCGGCCGGTCGCCGCTCTGGGGTCGCTTCAGATCGGCCGCCTAACGAGATCGCTCCGGATCGAAGCCGGCCCAAGCGACCCCAATCACCCGTTCTGGCAGGGCGTGTGGGATCTCTGCCGCACGGAGGGAATTCGCCGCCTAACGGTTGGCACGTACAGCAGCGGCGGGGCGCTGCCCCAATGGCCGGGCGAGCTGTTCCGGACTCGCTCGGATGAATTCGTGATCGACCTTTCGGAGACGCGGGCGATTCGGTATTCCGATTCCCACCGGCGCAGAGTCCGAGCTTCGTCGCGCGCCGGCCTCATCCTGCGGCGTCCCGTACCGGCGGACTGCCTCGGTGCCTACAGCGAGCTGATCGAAGCGTCAAAGCGTCGGCGCGAGGCGCGGGGCGAGCGCGTAGGGGTATCGCTCCTGATGGAAGAAGTGCGCGCCCTCCTTCGAGCGAACGCGGGCGAGGCCTGGTTCGTCGAGAAGGCCGGAGAGCCGGTGGCTTGCGTTCTCTTCATGGTGAGCGAGGGAGCGGCGTACTATTACGCCGCAGGAGCCTGCGACGCGGGACTCGAGCTCGGCGCCCCGTATTTTCTCGTGGACAGCGCGATTCAGCACTTTCGCTCCACCGGTCGCAGGATGCTCAATTTGGGTGGCGTTCCTCCCAATGCCGGCGGTCTTCGCCAGTTCAAAGCCGGTTTTGGAAGCTCGTCGATCTCGTGTGAGTATGCTCAGTTCATCGTGGGCGGCCCGATGAGTCGCGTTTTGCTTCATGCGGTCGATTGGGCCGCGGGTCAGGCTCACCGCTGGTCGGACGCGTCGTGAGCGTCCGGGTCCTCGAGGGAGCGTCGAACGCACCCGCCACCGATCCGGCGAATCCGTTTCTCACGGCTGACTACGGGTTGGCCCAAGAGGCCTTGGGCGCGGGAGTCCTGTGGTTCTCCGCGGGGGCCGTCACTACGCTCGGGCTGGTTCACCGGGGCCGGATCACCAAACGACTCGAGCTGCCGTCCATGCCTGCGAGCGCGCCTGCCGAGTTCTGGTCGGACCTGCTCGACCATTGCAGGACCGAGCGGATCGGGCTCGTGGACCTCGACAGTTTCGGCAGCGACGGCCGCGGGGTGCCCAAGCTCGAGGGCGAGACCAAGCGCTGGGCTCGGACCGAGCTGGTGCTGGATCTCGATGCCGGGATGTTGGCGCGCGCCTCGGGCACTCACCGCCAGCGGATTCGTCAGGGCGCCAAGGCCGGTCTCCGGCTCGACCTTGCCCGGTCCGACGAGGCGCTGGGGATTCACCTTGGGCTGATTCAAGCGTCGATGACGCGGCGGGCCGAGCGGGGCGAGGCAGTCCACCTAACGTTCGATCGTGAGCCCTTCCGCGCGCTGCTCGCCACCGGCTCCGGCGTCCTCTGCCGGGCGATCCGGGCGGATGACCAGGCCGTGCTCGCTTCGATGCTGGTGTTGCGCTCGCCGGGCGCAGGTTACGACCATTCTTCGGGAGTCGCGCCCGAAGGCCGCCAGTGCGGCGCGCAGCACTTTCTCATTCACGAGACGGCCAAGCTGCTGGCGGCCGAGGGAGCTGTCGCGCTCAACCTCGGCGGCGTCCGGGAGACGGAGCAGAGTCTCCGCGAGTTCAAGGAGCGGTTTGGGACGCGGCCGGTCGACACCGAATCGATCCGTTGCGATATCCGAACGACGTTCAATCGACTCATGGCGAGGACCGCGGCGCGCCTCAAGCGCTGACCCGGGGTTGGCACGCCCAGCAGTAGCAGGCTTTGCGGGGGCAGGGGTTTCTATGGCCACGTTCGACGTGGGTGGCGGGGAGCGAGCTCCCCCGGATCTCTTGTGCTCGAAACCGATATCGTAGGTCCGCCACTGCAGCGGTTGCAGCCGGCTCCGCTTCGTTAGGTGGGAGGGATACTGACCGACATGAAGATTCTCGTGATTGGGCTTGACTGTGCGACGCCGGAAATCCTATTGGGGGATGAGCGGCTGGTGAACTTGC
Source organism: Gemmatimonadota bacterium (assembly GCA_039933355.1). Taxonomy (GTDB): domain Bacteria; phylum Gemmatimonadota; class Gemmatimonadetes; order Gemmatimonadales; family GWC2-71-9; genus SHZU01. Next base: position 4,332 of record JBDTOH010000024.1, read on the forward strand.
GGCGGTTGATGGCGGGGGGCGCCTACGGGCGGCTGGAGAGCATCATTCCACCGATCACGGTGCCGGCGTGGATGTGCATGGCGACGAGCCAGGATCCGGGGTCGTTAGGCGTGTACGGGTTCCGGAACCGGACCGATCACAGCTATGCCGGGCTCGGGATCGTGAGTGCGCGCTCGATCCAGGAGCTGGCGATCTGGGATCAGATCGCGCGGGAAGGCAAGCGCTCGGTCATCATCGGGGTGCCGCCGTCGTTTCCGCCCCGGAAGGTGAACGGGATCTGCGTCGGCTGCTTCCTCACGCCGGACACCACCACGGACGCCTATACCTATCCGGCGGCGGTGAAGGACGAGATTGCGGCGCTGGTGGGGGAGTATGAGGTCGACGTGAAGGGCTTCCGGACCGATCGGAAGGCGTGGCTCCGCGACGAGCTGTTTCGGATGAGCCGGAAGCTGTTCACGGTGGTGCGGCACTATTTGACGAGCACGGAGTGGGACTACTTCCACTTTGTCGATATTGGGACTGACCGGGTCCAGCACGGGTTTTGGAAGTATCACGATCCCCAGCATGTGCTCCACGAGCCGGGGAGCCCATATGCGGAGGTGATCCGGGACTACTATCGCCATTTGGACGAGGAGATCGGGCGGCTGCTCGAGCTGTTGAGCGACGACACGGTGGTGCTGGTGGTCTCCGACCATGGGGCGCAGCGGCTCGACGGCGGGTTCTGTGTGAACGAGTGGCTGGTCCGCGAGGGGTTGTTGGTGCTCGACCAGTACCCGGCGCAGGTGACCCCGTTCGATCAGTTGAGTGTGAACTGGGGGAAGACCCGGGTGTGGAGCGAGGGCGGGTACTACGCGCGGGTCTTCCTGAATGTCCGCGGGCGGGAGCCGGAGGGGGTCATCGCGCCGGAGGATTACGAAGCGGTGCGGGACGACCTCAAGGCCCGGCTCGAGGCGACGGTGGGGCCCGACGGCCGGCCGCTGGGGACGTTGGTGTTCAAGCCGCAGGAGGTCTACCAGCAGGTGCGGAATGTGGCGCCGGATCTGATCGTGCACTTTGGCGGGTTGTACTGGCGCTCGATCGGAGGGGTCGGCTATCCGGGGCTCCACATTCAGGAGAACGACACCGGGCCGGACGACTGCAACCATGCGCAATTTGGGTCGTTCATCCTGGCGGCGTCGAACAGTCCGCTGCAGGGGGAGCAGACGGGGGCGCGGTTGCTCGACATCGCGCCGACGTTGCTGGAGTTGGGCGGGTATGACGTGCCGGGCTCGATGCAGGGCCGCTCGTTGGTGAGCGGGCGGGCGCTCGAGGCGCCCTCGGGCTTCACGGCGGCGGGGGAGGCGATCATTCGCGAGCGGCTGGCCGGGCTGGGGTACATCTCGTAGATGGCGACTGAAGCGGGGAGGGTTCGTCCGGCCCGGCCGGTGGATTACGGGATCGTCGCGGTGTGGTTCGCGCTGGTGGCGGGAGCGGTGGAAGTGGCGACCCATCTGGTGCGCCGGTACGGGTTCCATCAGTTCACCTGGGCGAGCCACCATGTGGTGTGGATGACGCCGCTGTCGTACCTGCTGCTCTTGGTGCCGCCGGCGGTGCTCGTGGCGGTGGTGGCGTGGCGGTGGCCCCGGCTGGTCCCGTTGCCCCTCCTCGCCGGTCTCTACGCCGCGGTCGTGACCGCCACGTTGCTCATCCTGCTCACCAATCAGCGACTCTACCTGGCGTCCGTTGTCCTCGTTGCGATCGCCGTGGGCGTCCAAGTATTCCGGTGGTCCACGCAGTCGGGCGAGAGCTTTCGGCGTTTTATTCGCCGGACTACGCCGCTCCTCGCCGCGGTTGTGCTGGCGGTGGCCGGAATCAGCGAAGGCGCGTGGTGGCTGACGGAGCGCCAAGCCCTCCGCCGCCTCGCCGCCAGCGATCCGAAAGCCCCGAACATCCTCCTCCTGATCCTCGATACCGTCCGCGCCGCGAATCTCGGAATGTACGGCTACGGACGGCCAACGACTCCGCAGATGGACCAAGTCGCAAAGCGGGGCGTCGTTTTCGAGCGGGTGACTGCGACCGCACCGTGGACGTTGCAGTCGCACGCCTCACTGTTTACGGCGCGGTTCCCTCACGAGATCTCGCCGGACTTTGTCACCCCGCTCGATCGGGCGCAGCCCACGCTCGCCGAAACGCTTCGGGACCATGGGTACCTAACGGCCGGATTCGCCGCCAACCACTCGTACGCGAGCGTTGAGACCGGTCTCGCGCGGGGGTTCATCCACTACGAAGACTATCGCCTCACGCCGTACCAGATCCTGCTCAGCTCCGAGCTCGGACAGATGGTCGTCGGGGGAAGGACCAAGGTGATTCTCCGGAGCAGCGATCGGGGCGCTGCGCCGGTGGAGAACAAGCTCGCTTTGGATTGGTTGGTGCATAACGCCGGCAAGGGCCGTCCCTTCTTCGCCTTCATCAACTACATGGATGCCCATCGCCCGTACGGAACTCCGACCGAGCTCGTGAAGCGGTTCGATACCGGCGGTGGCCGGGCCGACGGCTATGATGCGGCGCTGGCTTACTTGGACCAGGAATTGGCCGTCCTGCTACGAGATTTGGAATCGGCGCGGCTTCTGGCCAACACCGTCATCATCGTGACATCGGACCATGGGGAACAATTCGGCGAGCACGGTCTGCTCGACCATGGCAACAGTCTGTACCTCCAACTGCTCAGCGTTCCGCTGATCGTCGTCTATCCGGGTCAGGTCCCTGCGGGGGTGCGCGTCGCGGATCCGGTAAGCCTGCGAGACCTCTCCGCGACGATTCTCGACCTCGCCGGCCTCTCGAGCGCCGGCGCGCTGCCGGGGCGGTCGTTGGCGCGCTTCTGGGATCCCTCGGCGGCGGCGGCCCGAGCCGATTCGGCGGTCCTTGCGGAGGTCGCCCGGCGCCCTCCCGGCGAGCTTCTGATGCGTAACAGTGACGGGAGAATGTGGTCGGTCCTGGGCGGACCGTATCACTATATCTCAAACCCTAACGGTGCCGAAGAATTGTTTCACTACTGGTCGGATCCCAACGAGCTGCACGATATCGCCCGGACCCCCGAGGCCGCGACACTGCTTCCGCTGCTACGCGCCTCTGCCGCGCAGCTTGGTGCGGCGCCCGCCCGCATCCCCGAGTCGCCGTGAAGCACCGCGTAAAGAGTGGGGCGTGTCTTTTTTTCGTCCGGGCGTCGCGCGACTCGAAGGATGTGCTACATTAGCACAATGAATGGTGGAATGATTCGAGTGCCCGCGGGGCACTCTTCTTGCTTCGAACAGGTTCTCTCTTCTGGAGATCTGCATGTACATCGGTCCCGATACGATACTTCCGATTTCTTCCGCGATCGCAGCCGTCGCCGGTGTCGCCGTGATGTTCTGGCACAAGACCGTTGCCCTCGCTCGGGGAGCGGTCCGGGGCGTCGCCCGTCTGTTCGGGCGGACTCCAAAGTGAAGCAAAGCCTCGACGCAAGCAGCTGAACCGTGCTCACGGTTCGTCCTCTCATGCCTGGCACACCTAGGGGCGCTCACGCACTCGGGCGGACCCGTTGGTGTGCTCCGTTCTCGGAGTCTCCGGGGTCGTACTTGGCTGGCGCCACGGGCTGAAGCCATGTCCGATTCCAGCCAAACTCTCTGGCAGGCCGCTCTCGACCGGATCTTCTCCGCTCCAGAGCGCGCGGCACTCCGACTTTGGCGGAGGGAACGCGAGGTTGCGGCGCTGCACCGTGCGGGGCTCGCGAAGCTCAAGCGGGAGCCCCAACTATTGCAGCCGGCGCGTCTCAACCTCGGTTCGGGCAGATTTCGCAAGGAAGGGTTCGTCAACATCGATCTCGGCCCCAGTGCGGACGTGACGCTGGACTTGCGGCAGGGGCTGCCGTTCGACTCCAGTAGCTCCGGGTTCATCTTCTCTGAGCACTGCTTCGAGCACTTCGACTATCCGACCGGCATCGAGGTTTTGTTGCGGGACTGCCTGCGAGTCCTCAGGCCTGGGGCGGAGATGCAGTTCAGCGTCCCGGACACCCAATGGCCGTTGGAGGCCTACGCGTCCAACGAGGGACTCTCGGGGGCCTATTACCGGGTGTGCCGAGAGCGAAATTGGCATCCGGCGAGCTGCACCACTCGGCTCGAACACATCAACTATCATTTTCGCCAGCGGGGCGAGCACCGCTACGCTTATGACGAAGAGACCGCGGTGAAGCTCCTGACCGGAGTGGGGTTTGTCGCGGTTGGCCGCCGACCCTACGATCCAGTCCTGGACTCCGCCCATCGGGAACTGGGCAGTCTGTTCATGATCGCGACAAAGCCAGCGCTGACCCCAACTTCCCATGGTCATGCGCTCGAGTCAAAGGCCGCGGCAATGCCGGTGGCCACCAGTTCGAGGCCCCAGTGAGTCACCGCGAGTTCCTCCCGCTGCCATCCTGCCGATAAGAGATTCCTCGTGAGCCGGTTCACCAAAGTGGTTGTGATCGGGCTCGACGGTTTGGAGCCCAAAATCGTCGACTCTATGCTCCAGGCAGGCGAGCTGCCAAATCTTGCGCGGCTCCGCGACCGGGGCGGGTATAGCAGGGTTGCCACAACAACACCGGCGCAGACACCCGTCGCATGGTCGACTTTCGCGACCGGCGTCAATCCGGGTGGTCATGGGATTTACGACTTCATTCGGCGGGATCCCAAGACGTACCTTCCCGACCTCGGGCTCAACCGGTACGAGCAGAAGAACGCTTTTCTTCCGCCCAAAGCCGTCAATCTTCGCCGCGGCACTCCCCTGTGGGAGCTGCTCGGGGCAGCCGGGGTGCCGTCCGCCATCATTCGCTGTCCCTGTAGCTATCCGCCGGATGCGGTCAAAGGCGGGCGGATGCTCTCCGGGATGGGGGTCCCGGATCTACGTGGCGGGTTAGGCACGTCCACCTTCTACACCTTCGATCCGGCGGTTCAACCCCAGGAGAGCGAATCCGTTGTTCGGCTGGAGCGCCGCGGCGACCGGGTCCATGCCCACTTGATCGGTCCGCGCATTCCGAAGACGGGTGCCGACGCCAAGAGCGATTTCACGGTGGAGATCAGACCGGCTGAGGGCCGCGCTCTGTTGCGGGCGGAGGGATCCTCGGACCCGCTCGAGCTTCGGGTTGGGGAATGGAGCAAGTGGCTCAAGGTAAAGTTCAAGCTCGGCCTGCTCCAATCGGTTCAAGGTGGCGTTCGTTTCTTCGTTCCCAGGTTCGAGCCCGATCTCGAGCTGTACGCGTCGCCGATCAACTTCGCGGCCGATGCGCCGATGTTTCCGATCAGCAACCCTTGGGACTATGCGGGCGAGCTGACTCAGCGGATCGGGCCGTTCTACACGACCGGCATGGTCGAGGATCATGGCGGGCTCAATAACGGCCGCTTCGACGAGGCGGCGTATCTGAGCCAATGCGAGCAGGTCATGCGGGAGCGCGAGCAGATGATGCGGCTCGAGCTCGATCGGCTCGAAGCGGGTCTCTGCTATGTCCTGTTCGACACGCCCGATCGGGTTCAGCACATGTTCTGGCGCTTCGGCGAGCCGGATCATCCAGCCAATCGCGAGCACGGTACCGGGAGCTATGGCCAGGTCGTGCGCGATCACTATCGCCGGTGTGACCTCGTCGTCGGCGAGGCCCTGGCTCGAGCCGACGATCGAACCCTCGTGATCGTTCTTTCGGACCACGGCTTTTCCAGCTTTCAGCGCGGATTTCACATCAATAGCTGGCTTCAGCAGAACGGCCTCCTCACCCTCAAGCCCGGCACCGATCCCGGGGAGGATGCCGGCGAGTTCTTTCACAACGTCGATTGGAGCCGGACTCAAGCGTATGCGCTCGGCATCGGGAGCATGTACCTGAACGTGAAGGGTCGCGAGGCGCAGGGAACAGTTGATCCCGCGGACGCGCCTCAGCTCGCCGACCGAATTGTGCGAGGTCTCACCGGCGTAGTCGATCCCGAGCGGGGCAAGGTCGCGATCAACGGAGTGGCCACCAAAGCCGATACCTACTCGGGCGCCTTCGCGGCCGAATCGCCGGACCTGGTCGTCTTGTTCAACGCGGGTTACCGGGCGTCGTGGACGACAGCGTTGGGGGGGATCCCGGCGGGCCTGTTCGAAGACAATGTGAAAAAATGGAGCGGTGATCACATCATCGACCCGACCCTGGTGCCGGGCGTGCTGTTCATGAGCACGCCGTTTCAGGGCGGTGCCGCTCGCCTGCTCGACCTCGCACCCACGATCTTATCGGCGCTCGGGGTACCCAAGGGTCCTGCTATGGAAGGCGAGTCGTTGCTGCCGTGAAGATTCTCGTGATTGGGCTTGACTGTGCGACGCCGGAAATCCTATTGGGGGATGAGCGGCTGGTGAACTTGCGGCGGTTGATGGCGGGGGGCGCCTACGGGCGGCTGGAGAGCATCATTCCACCGATCACGGTGCCGGCGTGGATGTGCATGGCGACGAGCCAGGATCCGGGGTCGTTAGGCGTGTACGGGTTCCGGAACCGGACCGATCACAGCTATGCCGGGCTCGGGATCGTGAGTGCGCGCTCGATCCAGGAGCTGGCGATCTGGGATCAGATCGCGCGGGAAGGCAAGCGCTCGGTCATCATCGGGGTGCCGCCGTCGTTTCCGCCCCGGAAGGTGAACGGGATCTGCGTCGGCTGCTTCCTCACGCCGGACACCACCACGGACGCCTATACCTATCCGGCGGCGGTGAAGGACGAGATTGCGGCGCTGGTGGGGGAGTATGAGGTCGACGTGAAGGGCTTCCGGACCGATCGGAAGGCGTGGCTCCGCGACGAGCTGTTTCGGATGAGCCGGAAGCTGTTCACGGTGGTGCGGCACTATTTGACGAGCACGGAGTGGGACTACTTCCACTTTGTCGATATTGGGACTGACCGGGTCCAGCACGGGTTTTGGAAGTATCACGATCCCCAGCATGTGCTCCACGAGCCGGGGAGCCCATATGCGGAGGTGATCCGGGACTACTATCGCCATTTGGACGAGGAGATCGGGCGGCTGCTCGAGCTGTTGAGCGACGACACGGTGGTGCTGGTGGTCTCCGACCATGGGGCGCAGCGGCTCGACGGCGGGTTCTGTGTGAACGAGTGGCTGGTCCGCGAGGGGTTGTTGGTGCTCGACCAGTACCCGGCGCAGGTGACCCCGTTCGATCAGTTGAGTGTGAACTGGGGGAAGACCCGGGTGTGGAGCGAGGGCGGGTACTACGCGCGGGTCTTCCTGAATGTCCGCGGGCGGGAGCCGGAGGGGGTCATCGCGCCGGAGGATTACGAAGCGGTGCGGGACGACCTCAAGGCCCGGCTCGAGGCGACGGTGGGGCCCGACGGCCGGCCGCTGGGGACGTTGGTGTTCAAGCCGCAGGAGGTCTACCAGCAGGTGCGGAATGTGGCGCCGGATCTGATCGTGCACTTTGGCGGGTTGTACTGGCGCTCGATCGGAGGGGTCGGCTATCCGGGGCTCCACATTCAGGAGAACGACACCGGGCCGGACGACTGCAACCATGCGCAATTTGGGTCGTTCATCCTGGCGGCGTCGAACAGTCCGCTGCAGGGGGAGCAGACGGGGGCGCGGTTGCTCGACATCGCGCCGACGTTGCTGGAGTTGGGCGGGTATGACGTGCCGGGCTCGATGCAGGGCCGCTCGTTGGTGAGCGGGCGGGCGCTCGAGGCGCCCTCGGGCTTCACGGCGGCGGGGGAGGCGATCATTCGCGAGCGGCTGGCCGGGCTGGGGTACATCTCGTAGATGGCGACTGAAGCGGGGAGGGTTCGTCCGGCCCGGCCGGTGGATTACGGGATCGTCGCGGTGTGGTTCGCGCTGGTGGCGGGAGCGGTGGAAGTGGCGACCCATCTGGTGCGCCGGTACGGGTTCCATCAGTTCACCTGGGCGAGCCACCATGTGGTGTGGATGACGCCGCTGTCGTACCTGCTGCTCTTGGTGCCGCCGGCGGTGCTCGTGGCGGTGGTGGCGTGGCGGTGGCCCCGGCTGGTCCCGTTGCCCCTCCTCGCCGGTCTCTACGCCGCGGTCGTGACCGCCACGTTGCTCATCCTGCTCACCAATCAGCGACTCTACCTGGCGTCCGTTGTCCTCGTTGCGATCGCCGTGGGCGTCCAAGTATTCCGGTGGTCCACGCAGTCGGGCGAGAGCTTTCGGCGTTTTATTCGCCGGACTACGCCGCTCCTCGCCGCGGTTGTGCTGGCGGTGGCCGGAATCAGCGAAGGCGCGTGGTGGCTGACGGAGCGCCAAGCCCTCCGCCGCCTCGCCGCCAGCGATCCGAAAGCCCCGAACATCCTCCTCCTGATCCTCGATACCGTCCGAGCCGAAAACCTCGGTCTGTACGGCTACCAGCGGCCGACAACCCCCATGCTCGATGGCTTTGCCGCACGCGGAGCGGTGTTCGAGCGAGCATTTGCAGCCTCATCATGGACGCTGCAGTCGCACGCTTCGTTTTTCACTGGGCGCCTTCCGAATGAGCTCTCGGCGGATTTTGTGACCCCGCTCGACGCCGCCCCGCCCACCCTCGCCGAGGTGCTCCGGGATCACGGGTACCTAACGGCCGGCTTCGTCGCCAACCACACGTATGCGAGCGCTGAGACCGGTCTCGCGCGGGGCTTCATCCACTACGAGGATTATCGGCTCACGCTGCACCAGGTCCTGCTCAGCTCCGAGCTGCGGCAGATCGCCGAAGGCGGACGGTCGAAGATGAGAATCCGGGACCACCATCCAACCAGCGCGGCGGTCGAAACCGACCTTGCGCTGACTTGGTTGTCACGGAACGCTGGTCAGGGCCATCCGTTTTTTGCATTCATCAACTACATGGATGCTCATCTGCCCTATCGAACTCCGCCGGAAGTCGTGCAGCGCTTCGTCGGAGCTCATCCTAAGGTCGACGGGTACGACGCCGCGATCGCCTATTTGGATCAGGAGCTGGGCGGTCTGTTCCGAAGGTTGGAAGCGTCCGGGTTGTTGGCCAACACGATCGTCATTATTACCTCCGATCATGGGGAGCAACTCGGCGAGCACGGACTTTCGGATCACGGGAACAGTCTGTACATCCAGTTGCTCCATGTCCCCCTGGTCGTCGTTGGTCCGGGTCGGGTTCCCGCGGGGGTGCGCGTCGCGGATCCGGTGAGCCTGCGAGACATTCCCGCGACGGTTCTCGCGCTGGCCGGTTTCGCAGGTAGCGCCGCAATGGGGGGGCGCTCATTGACGCGGTACTGGGATTCGACGGTGTCGCCCGGCGCTCGGGCGGAATCGCTCCTGGTCGCCGAGGTGGCCCGCCGTCCGCCGGGGGCGGTCAAGATGCTCAATGGTGCCGGGAAGATGTGGTCCGTCGTCGGCGGACAGCACCATTACATCGCAAGTCACGACGGGTCAGAGGAGCTGTTCAACTACTGGTCCGATCCTGGTGAGTCGATCGATATCATGAATGCTCCTGGTGCAGCCGCTTTGGTCGCTCCATTCAGGGCGGAGGCCATCCGGGTTGGTGCGCCGGCCCGCCGCGGCTCCAGCTCGCCTTGATGCTCTTCGGACTCGCCGACCCCTCGGCGCTCGATGAGCCATAATCCGGAGTTTGCGGTCGTCCACGTTTGCGCTCCGGCCGCAGCGGGCGGTCTCGAGACGGTCGTTAGGCAACTGGCCCGCGGACAGCAAGCCGCGGGGATGCGGGTTCTCGTGTTGGCGATCGTAGACCCGAGTCCGGTGGACCATCCGTTCGTCAGTACGCTCATCCAAGATGGTATTGCTGCGCGAGCCGTAAGAGTGCCCTCGCGGCGATATCTCTCTGAGCGGCGCCAAATCCGCGACGAGCTCACCCGGTTCCAGCCGGCGGTGGTCCACACCCATGGGTATCGAGTTGATCTCGTCGACGCGCCGGTCGCGCGCCGGATCGGGGCGGCGACCGTGAGTACGGTCCACGGGTTCACCGGTGGCGATTGGAAGAATCGGCTCTACGAGACCGCCCAGCGGCGGGCGCTGCGCCGGATGGACGCGGTGGTCGCCGTGTCCGAGCCGATGTGGGCCGGTTTGAAAACGTCCGGAGTCTCCGCCGACCGGCTCCATCTTGTGCCGAACGAGCTCCTCGGATTCGAGCCGCATCCCCGCCCTGAGGCTCGACGTCGGCTCGGCATCCCGCTCGACCAACCGGCGATCGGCTGGATTGGTCGGCTGTCGCGTGAGAAGGGGCCTGACGTTCTCGTCGAGGCGGTCGCCCTGCAGGCAGATGGCGCCGTCCGGGTGATCGTCATCGGCGATGGACCGGAGCGTGGATCGCTCGAAGTCGTTGCGCGGGATCGCGGTGTCGCAGACCGGATCGTCTTTATGGGTCAGATCCCCGCAGCGGGGCGGCTGGTGAAGGCGTTCGACTTGGTGGTGCTCAGCTCCCGGACGGAAGGAACCCCGATGGTGCTGCTCGAAGCCCTGCAAGCCGGTGTGCCGGTCGTGGCAACCGGCGTGGGAGGAATCCCCGGTGCGGCCGGCGGTCGCGCGACGCTCGTCCCCGCCGACGACCCTGGCGCGCTCTCCGTCGCAATGGCGGCTATGTTGGAACGACCCTCCCCGGCGGCCCACAGCGCTCCGAGGAGCCCCGACAACGGCCCCGGGTGGATTTCCCGGTACGAAGCCGTTTATCGCGCGGCGGAGATCGTCAGAGACGGGAGGACCGGCTCGAGATGATCACGTTCGCCCTGATCCTCGTCGCTCTTCCGTTCGCGCTGGCGCTCTATGCACTGATCCTCTATCCAGCCCTCCTGATGGTCATCGGGCCGCTGCGAAAGCCGCGGCCCGTCCCGGCGGAGCCGGAGGAGTGGCCAATGGTCACCCTCAGCGTGCCGGCGTACAACGAGGAGCGGGCGATCAAGGCGACGCTGGAGAGCCTGCTGGCCATCGACTACCCGCCCGAACGGCGCCAGATAATCGTGGTATCCGATGCCTCCACCGATGGGACCGATGAGATCGTTCGAAGCTTTGCCGACCGCGGCGTCGAGTTGCTCCGATTATCCGTTCGGAGTGGCAAGACCGCCGCGGAGAACGCGCTCCTTCCGCTGATCCGCGGAGACATCCTGGTCAACACCGATGCGACGATCCGGATCCTTCCGGACGCGCTCAAGCCCCTGGTTCGGGCGTTCGGCGATCCCACGGTCGGAGTCGCGAGCGGCCGCGACATGAGCGTCGGTTCGCTCGCTGATCAAGCCAACGCCGCTGAGGCCGGCTATGTCGGGTACGAGATGTGGGTCCGCGGCCTCGAGACCCGCGTCGGGTCGATCATAGGCGCGAGCGGGTGCTGCTACGCCATGCGCCGGAAGCTTCACGACGCGCTGTTTCCCTCGGCGCTCAGCCGCGATTTCGCGGCCGCCTTGATCGCCATCGAACGCGGCTATCGCGCCGTGTCGGTCGATTCAGCGGTCTGTCTGGTACCGAGAACGGCGGCGCTGCAAAGCGAGCTCAACCGAAAAGTTCGAACGATGGCCCGCGGTCTCGAAACGCTCTGGTACAAGCGGGCGCTCATGAATCCCCTCAAGTACGGCGCCTACTCCTGGATGCTGGTCAGCCACAAGCTGATGAGATGGCTGCTTTTCCTCGTGAGTCCGTTCACGTTGATCGGTCTCGCGTTCTTGGCCGCCAAGTTCCGGATCGCGCTGGTCGTTCTCTCGCTGACGTTTGTGGGAATTCTCCTCGGCATCGCTGCGGTTCGGTGGCCCGGTGGTAAGCCGCCGCGGCTGCTCGCCCGTCTCGGGTTCGCCGTGGCGTCGTTGTGGGCCGGATTTATGGCCTGGACGAAGGCGCTGCGAGGCGAACTCAACCCTATCTGGGAGCCGACTCGGCGGCCGGGAGTATCCGAGGTCAAGGCAAAGTCGTAGGGTGGTTGGGACAGACGACCGCTCTATGTAGTGGCTTCGCAACAACAATCAAGATTCATCTTGGGTTTAGTCTTCTTTGGATGACGTCATCTGATCCAATGGTGTACCTCTCCTCGATAGGGCCAAAAGGTGTTTAGTGCCAATAAGTTGCGGTCCCAGAATCCGAGCGGGCGCTCTGGCTAGGTAACGGAGGCTATGGAGCGGATTGCGCTGGCGTGGAACCTGCTGGTGACCAACCTCAAGACGGCGTATGGTTCCTTGACAAGTTTCATGCGACGAGTCAAAATAGGCCCCGTAGGCGGGCCTAAGTATCTCAAGATCACCAGATTTTTTCGATCCACTCAAGTGGCCTTACGCGTAACGGAGGCGGGCATGCAGAAATGGGTTAAGGGGTTAGTGCTTTCCGCGGTAATTGCTTTGCCTGCGGCGTCGGCGTCGGGCCAAGTGACGGGTGGGCACAAGTTCGTATTCCAGGGCAACTCCGGCATCGTGTTCAATAACACGGCCGTCGGAATCTTCCACGGATCGATCGACGGTGGCTCCACTCTCAACATCTTTTGTACTGACTTCTTCAATGGGGCGCGCAACTTCACCGGTTTCTCGACGCCCTACTCGTTCGGAGATTTCAGCAAGACGCGTTTCGGACTCCTGCCGAACTACCTCGCCCGCTACCAGCAGGCGGCTTGGTTGGGCACGCAGTTTAGCTCGCAGGGACACGGTCAGTGGGGCTTCATCCAGTACGCGATCTGGCAGACCATGTACACCCCGAGCGGCAAGCCGAACGCGGGCCTTACTGCAGCTCAGCAGACCGCGGTCGACGGCTGGATGACGTTGGCGCAGAACAACTACAAGAAGTACTACTACAACAAGTTCTACGTCATCACGGATCAGATCGTGAGCCAGAACGGGTGCCAGGTCACCAATGTGATCGGTGCCAACCATCCGACCTGCGGCGCCCAGGAGTTCATCTACGGCGACCTCACCCCGGTGCCGGAACCGGCAACCTACGGGCTGCTGGCTGTCGGCCTCGTTGGGATGAGCGCCGTCTCCATCGCCCGCCGGAAGAAGCAGCGGAAGAGCTAGTTTGTAGCTGACGACACAGCTAGGTTCGAAGACGGGTCTGCACGCAAGCGCAGGCCCGTTTTCCGTAGCAGCCGTTCCAATGCCTCAATCCACAGCTGTTCCGCCCGATCGGAGTCAGGGAATGCTCGAGCAAGTCACGAAGGAACCACAGGTGAAGGCCTTGGGAGTCGCGATCTATGCCGTGGGCATCATGATCGTGCTCGTTGCGCTCGGGGACTTCATGAGCAACGTCTGGCCGTGGCGAATGGGGGCGGTGGACTGGCGCTATGGTAGCTTGGGGATTCTGTCGACCTTCCTGGTGACCCCGACACTCGGGATGCTCATCATTGTGCTCAACGCGGCCTATCTCGGCCATCGCGGGCTCCTCCGTTCGCTCGGCCTCATCTGCATTCTCGGCGCAGCCGGGCTCACTGTGGTCGTCGTCGCCTTTCTACTGGACTCGCTGGAAGTGAGGCGTTCCGTCACTGAAGACGCGAAGTGGTTCACCACGATCAGCTTCATGATCGCCGCGGCAAAGCACGCGATCGCGCTGGTCACGCTGAGCCTGCTGGGATTGGGGTGTTTGAAAGCGTCCTCGCGCATGCTGCCGCGCACCGTGGCGGCCAAAGCTCCCCGGCGCGGGGATCCCGATATCGTGGTGGGAAAGCCTTAGGTGACGCCTGGAAGCACTTGATCGACCGAGCCGACGAGGTTGGCGGCTACCTTGGTGGCAAGCGCTTCCGCGTCGCTCTCGGAGGTCTTGATCGGAACGACAACTCGAACCAGCGCCTCGTCCGTTCGTCGCAGCACGGAAGCATCCCGGATCAGCTCCCACTTCACCCGATACTCATTCGCTGATACTCTGCCACGTCCCTGATACCAATAGTACACCAACGCCCGGGAATTTCCCTTGGTGATGATGTAGCGGTTGACCGCGACGGAACCAAGGGGCGTGGCGACCTGCTGCTCGCCCGACGAGATCGCCTCCCAGCCGGCGCCCGGCAGGCAGTTCTTGGGAGAGTGAATCGTGCGGCCCTGCGTTTGGCTTTCGTAATAGCCGACGTACACCGAAAACGCCTGGTCGCCGTAGAGGCGCGACAGGTAGTTGGACATCCCCGCTACTCTCTGCGTCTCCTTTGAGATGGGCGCATCGACGGATGAGAATCCCTCGATCACGGCCGGAATAGTGGAGAGCGGAGCCCGCAACGGCATCGGCCGCTGACGGCCGACAGACCGAACGGTGATCGCTCCGATCCCCAAGATCAGTGCGGGAATCCATGGGCGGAGCTTACGCATGCGCCGCCGACCGGCGAGCCAGACGCTTTTCCGCAGCATCGAGTGCGAACGCGATCAGACCCAACATCCCGAACGCAACCAGGAACATCAGCCATCCTTCGGTCACGTGCATGAATCCTTCGCCCATCTTTTGACTCACAAAGAATACCAGGAACCCGGTCAGGAAGACCCGGACCGCGTTGATCAAGATGGCGACCGGGATCGCGAGGAGGACAAGAAGAATTCGGCTCCACGGCTGGCGAAGCCACAAGCCGCCGATCAGGACACCCAGGCTGATGAGGGCAGTCAGTGAGCGGAGACCGCTGCACGCTTCGGTTACGAATAGAGACTGCCCGGGCAGCTGGATGATGTTTCCATTGAGACGCACCGGCACGTTCCGCAGCTCGAGCAATGCCGCGCCCATGGCAGACGCCTTGAGCTGGAGCGGGAACGCCAGCGCGGTTGTAATCAGCGAAGGGAGCGGAATCGCGAGGGCCAGCAAAATGAGCGGAAGCCACCAGCTGAGCACCTGCCGAAATCCCCAGATCCAGACAATCAGCCCGAGGAGGGCACCGAATGCGGCTGCTCGCATCGTAAACACTTCCGCGGCGAGGCCGGCGACATATCGAAGCGCGACGGAGCTGACGAGCAGCGCTGCCCCCAGCAGCGGCTGCGGGCGCGCGGGTTCCTTTCGGAGCCCGGTCCGCCACACGAGCCAAACGGCAAGCGGAGCGAGGAGAAGGCCGTGACCCGCTTCCGGGTCATTCCACCAGTCGTTGACAAGCCCGCGAAGAGGCTCACCGAACAGGACCACGTAAGCCACCAGCGCCAGTAAGGCGGGCGCGAGTGCGGCTCCCCTCGGGAAGGGGATCCTGGAGACGGCCGGTGGTGCTGAGGCTGCTGAAGCGGTCATCAACCGAACACTAGCGCGATCCGCGTCGGAACAGGATCACCGGGATGGTCCGCACCATGATGCTCATGTCGTGGAGCAAGGAGCGGCGGCGGAGGTAGGCCAGGTCGAATTCGAGTTTCCGGCGAACGTCGTCGACCGACGAATCGTACTCGAGATTGATCTGAGCATTGCCCGTTAGGCCGGGCTTGGTGCGCTGCCGGAGATGGTAGTTGGCGATTTCCCGGCGGAGCTCGGCGAAGAACGTCGGGCGCTCGGGCCGGGGGCCGACGATGTTCATGTCGCCCTGGATGACGTTCAGCAGCTGGGGCAGCTCATCCAAGCGGAACTGCCGGAGCCAGCGTCCGATCGGCGTGACTCTGGGGTCGTGCTTCGCCGCCCACACCGGGCCGGTATGGCGTTCCGCGTCGACCCGCATCGTGCGGAACTTATAGATCGTGAATGGCCGCCCGCCGATATCCTGCTTGCGGCGTGGATCGTTCCTCTTGGTGCCCCGGCGGCGGTCGATCCCCACCCGCGTCTGCGAATAGAGAATCGGCCCCGGCGATGTGATCTTTACGAGAATCGCGACCGCTATCCATAGCGGGGTGGTAATGATCAGCGCGATGAATGCGACGCACGAGTTGAACCCGCGCTCGAAGATCTCCTCGGCGCGACCGGGCTCACGTATCGCGATCTCGGTCGCGTCAGCAACCCGCCGATACTCATCGGAGATCCGGCTGGTGCTCGGAGTCTGGTTTCGCGTAACCGCCGCTGGGTTCATTGCGACGCCTGAATCCATTGATGGCTCAGGGAATGATTCGAATCAGCAAGTAGATCAATGCAGCCGACGGACCAATGATCTGGAAGTAGGGCAGAATGCCCCGGCTCCCCTTCACCTGGCCGACGTTGATCTCGTCGCCGGCGCGCAGGTTCAACTGATCAAGGGTCCGACCATCCACGATTGCCTCGGCGAACACTTCCTTGCTGAGGATCTCGACGCTGGCGCGCTTCACCACGGTCTTACCCGGATCGGCCGTGCCCGCGGGCCCGCCGGCCATCATGATGGCATCGCTCGCCAGCAGCTCAGCCGGAACCTGATAGAACCCGGGCTTGCCCACTGCCCCGAAGATGCTGAGACGAATCAATGTCTGGGCCCGGAGCTGAGGGTCCTTGATATACACCTTGAGTCGCTCAGTGAGATACGGCTGGACCTCAGATCTCAAGACGCCCTTGAGAGGGATGTCCGCCATTCCGGTCAGAACAAGAACGCGGCCCGGTGCCACGGTGAATGTCTTGTTGAGGGTCGAATCGCCGACCGCAAACAATACGATCTGGTCCCCTACTTGGATGTCGCCATCAGTGAGTCGGGTGCGAATCAAGTCCGCCTCCGACTTCTTCGAGGCCCTGAGACGACTGCTATAACCTGGAGAGGAGACGACCTTTTCGATTTCCACCAACTGGGCTTCCAGCTCACTTCTCGAGGCCTGCGATCGCTTGGAATCGCCTAGTGCGGTGGGTGGCGCTGGTGGTGAGGCTACGGGCGGGGGAGAGGGGGGTGTTTGCCCAACGCCAGGAATGGCACAGACGAGTAGGAGCCCGCCAACCAAACACGCCAAGCTCGCCATTCGCGCCCAACTGGCCTCTTTGATCCGCACCGTATACTCCTCGGAATATCGAACAACAACTGCGTTATCCCAACCCAATCGGGCAAGAAGTGTTCCCTGGGTCCCTATTTCCCCCGCGTGCGGGACCCTCTGCCCGAGCGGAGATCGGCGCCACTCAACCCGTCCCAAAGCGTGATCAGGGAAAGGTTTGGGCCGGGGCTTGCAATCGGTCCGACTAGGGCCGCTTGCCGGATACGGGGAATCGGGGTGAGGCGTGAGCCGGTTCAATATATTAAGTATCTGCAGCCAAACAAGTTATGGAATTTTAATGACCGCGTTGCTGGCCACCATGCCAACTTTTGCGCGAACCCCTGTTGGAAGGAACTGTTGCTCTCGTGCAGCAGAATGTCCTTACGGCCCATCAAGGGCGACAACCTCATGACTGCTGAACCAGTGCCGCCGACTCGACCGGACCTGGGTCGCGATCGGCCGTGTGTGCTGATTGCAAATGACCAGGAGTGGGCTGCACGGTCACTGGGATCACTACTGGAGGCAGAGGGCTTCAGGGTGGTTCGCAGTTTCACCGGCGCACGGGCTCTGGAACAAGCCCGTAAGGAGCGTCCGGACCTTGTAGTCCTCGATCGCCAGATGCCCGACGTAGATGGGCTCGAAATCTGTCGTCGGCTGCGGTCTGACCCGGAGTTCGGCCCGTCGCTTCCCGTGATAATCACGACCGCGGGCCCCTCGGGCCGCGCGACGAGAATGGAAGCGCATAAGGCAGGTGCCTGGGTCTTCCACGGCTCTCCGCTGGATACGGAGCTGCTCTTGGCGCAGATCCGCGCCTTCCTCGCGGCGAAGCCAGCGGCGGGGCAGGCCCCGGAAGAGAACTTGGCCGATCCCGAGACGGGACTCTACAGCGCCCGAGGACTGCTCCGCCGAGCGAAGGAGATCTTGAGCGGGCCGGGCCGCAGGGGCCCGCCCTTCGCCTGCGTGATCCTTACGCCGGATCTTCGTGAGTCGAGCCCCCATGTGGTCGCGCAGCGGCTGGAGAACGTGCTGCGGCGCGCGAGTCGATCGGCAGACGCGATTGGGCGCCTCGGCGAGACTCAGTTCGGGATCGTTGCGCCGGCGACCGGGAAGGCTGGGGCGGAGCGCCTCGTGAGTCGCCTCGAAGGGCTCTTCCAAGCAGATGGCGAAGGCGGCGATCGGCCTGGGGCACTTCGGGCCGGCTACGTTGTTTCTAGCGGCCTGAGTGAGCTCCTGAGCCCCGAGGAGATGCTCTCTCGGGCGTGGTCGGCGCTGGAGCTCACTGATTCCGATGATCGAATTCGGGCGGCCTAGGCGCTGTCGGAAAAGCAGAACAGCGACATTC
>JBDTOH010000025.1:0-22063 GCA_039933355.1 Gemmatimonadota bacterium
GGCAAGCTGGTTCCGGTCACCGTGGGCCAGGGTCAGAACCGCGCGCATCGAAGCTCCGGGGGCTGGGGCACTGAGGCGGACTCCCCTGTTCATAAGCCCGCCCCTGCGGCTCCCGCAAGAGCAAGCGCAAAGCGTCCTCGCCGCGACCCGTCTATGATTTACCCGTCGGCTCCTCGAAAGGCCGATATCCCCAACACGCCACAGGGCCATGACTCGATCGAACCCCCCGGCGCCCGCGCGCGCCATCACGATTCTCGGCATCCCGTACGATGGGTCCTCGTCATTCGAGCAGGGCGCTGCGCGCGGCCCCGCTGAGATCCGGCGCTGCTTGTTCAGGGCCTCGTCCAACTCGTGGACCGAGTTCGGAGTCGACCTCGGCGCGCCGGGCGCCATCCAGGACGCGGGCGACGTCGTCTGCGGCGATCCTGCCTCTACCCGTGCGGCGATCGAGGCCGCGGTCACCAAGCTGCTGGAAGAGGACGCCACGCCGTTCATGCTCGGCGGCGATCATTCAGTCACCTACCCGATCCTGCGATCGTTCGGCAAACGTTATGGTCCGGTGAACGTGCTCCACTTCGATGCGCACGGGGATCTCTACGACAACCTCGACGGGGACCGCTATTCTCACGCGTGCCCGCTGGCCCGGGCGCTCGAGGACGGCATGGTCAAGCGCCTGGTCCAAATCGGCATTCGCACGTTCAACGCGGATCAGCGCGCGCAGGTCAAGCGGTTCGGAGTAGAGGTGATCGAGATGAGGGACTGGACCGGCGCGCCGGCGCTCAGCTTCGACGGCCCGCTCTACGTCACCCTCGATCTCGACGTGCTCGAGCCGGGGCTCTGTCCCGGCCTCGCGCATCCCGAACCCGGGGGTCTGAGCGTTCGGGAGGTGCTTCAGGCTATCCATCGAGTGCGGGGAACGATCGTGGGAGCGGACGTGGTGGAGCTCAACCCGCGCTTCGACGACTCGCCCATAAGCGGGATGGTCGCGGTGAAATTTGTGAAGGAGCTCGCCGCCAGAATGCTCTCGTAGCGTTAGGCGTGGCGAGAACCGACCGAGGGCCATGGCCGCGGATCGAATGGCAGTCGAGGGACACGTCCGGCGCGGGGCCGGAGGCTCGGACCTCGAGCAGAAACCCCGCGCACCGCCGCCCCGTAGGTGGCGGGCCTAGTCCGCCATTTTTGAACGTCTGCTTCACCGCGGCCGGCTCATATCCGCCGGCGACTCACCGACCCAAGGACGACCATGCGACTCGAGATCGAACGCCTGTCCAAGACGTACCCGAACGGGGTCCGCGCTCTCAACAACGTCTCGCTCAGCATCGGCACCGGAATGTTTGGTCTCCTCGGGCCGAACGGCGCGGGCAAGTCGACTCTGATGCGGACGATCGCCACGCTGCAGCCTCCCGACAGCGGCTCGATCCGGTTCGGCGACCTCGACGTGCTCGCGGAGCCGGACGAGCTTCGGAAGGTGCTCGGCTACCTCCCTCAGGAGTTCGGCCTCTATCCGAGCCAATCGGCGGAGGCGACGCTCGACCACTTCGCGGCGCTCAAAGGCGTGGTCTCAGCAGGGGAGCGACGCGAGCTCGTCACCAGCCTCCTCCACCAGACCAATCTGTACGAACCCAGGAAGAAGAGCGTCGGCACCTTCTCCGGCGGCATGCGCCAGCGCCTCGGGATCGCGATCGCGCTTGCGGGAAGTCCCGAGCTCCTCATTGTCGACGAGCCGACCGCCGGCCTCGATCCGACCGAGCGGCATCGCTTCCTCAATCTGCTTGGTGAGATCGGCCAGAACATCGTCGTCATCCTCTCGACCCACATCGTCGAGGACGTCCGCGAGCTCTGCAGCTCGATGGCGATCATCAACCGGGGCGAGGTGATTCTCTCCGGCGACCCCGAGACGATCGTCGAGAAGGTCCGCGGGACCCTCTGGCGGAAGACCGTCAGCAAGGCCGAGCTCGCAGCCTGCGAGCAGCGGTATCAGGTCGTGTCGGTCCGGCTGCTCGCGGGCCGGCCGGTGATTCACATCTCGAGCCCCACCAACCCCGGTGATGGATTCATCGAAGTCGAGCCGGACCTCGAGGACGTGTATTTCCAGCAGATCGGGCTCAGCGCCGCGAAGGCGGCCGCCTAACCATGATCGGCACCGTCTACCGGTTCGAGGTCGCGTACCATCTGAAGCGACCCGTCACGTATCTCTACGCGCTGGTTTACTTCCTCCTCGCGTTCGCGTTCTCCGCCTCCGACGCGGTCCAGCTCGGCGGCGCGGGCGCACTCGTGAAGAACAACGCGCCCTTCGTGCTGGCTCAGGTCGAGATGATCCTCGTCGCGGGCGGCCAGGTGATCATCACCGCGCTGGTCGGGACGGCCGTGCTCCGGGACTATCTCGTCGGCGCCCACGAGCTCCTCTTCACCACGCCGATCACCCGCGCCGCCTACCTCGGCGGGCGGTTCCTCGGCGTGCTGACGGTCATGGCTCTGATCAACTTCATGATCCCAGTCGGCGCGGCGGTGGGGACGTTGATGCCGTGGGTCGATCACGAGAAGCTGCTGCCGTTCCGGGCAACCGCGTATCTGCAGCCGTTCGTCACGATGGTCCTTCCGAGCGTGCTCTTGATCTCGGCGATCTTTTTCGCGGTCGGAGCGCTGACCCGGAACCTCTTCGCGATCTACACGCAGGGAATGTTCCTGCTGGTCGCCTGGGGAATCACCGGCCGGTTGACCCGCGATCTCGACAACCAGCATATCGCCGCGCTGATCGATCCGTTCGGTCTCTCGGCGTTCACCGAGCTGACCAAGTACTGGACCGTCGCCGAGCGGAACGGGCTTCTCGTCCCGCTGGCCGGGGACCTGCTGCTGAACCGGCTCCTTTGGAGCTTGATCGCGGCGGGTCTGTTCGCGCTGACCTATGCGCTGTTCCGATTCCGGAGCGAGCCGCCTCGGCTGGCACGCCGGACACGGGACGAAACCGGGGCCGCGTCGGTACCACCGGCCCCGGTGGCGATGCCGCAGATCAATCGCCAGTTCGGGGCCGGGGCGCGGCTGCGCCAGCTGCTGATGCTCTCACGGCTCTCCTTCCTCAACATCATCCGCGAGATGCCGTTCATCGCGATCGTCGCGATCGGAATGACGAACCTCGTGATGAACGCCGCCTACGCCGACGCGCTCTACGGTCAGACGGTCTATCCGGTCACCTACACCATCGTGGAGACGTTGGACGGCAGCTTTGCGCTGTTCTTTGTCATCCTGATCACGATCTACGGGGGCGAGGCGATCTGGCGGGAACGCCAGCTCAAGCTGGATCAGGTCACCGACGCGCTACCGGTGCCGAGCTGGGTCACGTTGCTCGGGAAGTTTGCGGGGCTCGGGCTGATGGAGGCCTTCCTCCTTCTATTGCTCGTGGGAGCAGGAATTGCGATTCAGACCGCGAAGGGGTTCCATCACTACGAGCCGGGCCTCTATTTCAGCTACCTCTTCGGCACCACGCTTCCGTCGCTGCTGCAGCTCACCGCGCTCGCGTTTCTCGTGCACGCCCTGGTCAACAACAAGTTCGTCGGCCACGTGGTGATGCTCGTCCTCTATTTCTTCCGGTTTGTGATGAGCAACCTCGGGATCGAGCACCAGCTCTTCCGCTACGCTCAGCCGGCGAGCTTTACCTACTCCGACATGAACGGGTACGGGCCGTTCGTCCCGAATCTGGTGTTGTCGATCGTGTATTGGTCCGGCACCGCGCTCGTGTTAGGCGTCGTAGCGTACCTGTTCTGGGTTCGGGGGACCGGCCAGCCCTTCCGCGTCCGCGCGGCCATCGCGCGGAAACGGTGGACCAAAGGAGCGATGGCGGTTGCCGGTGCGGGCCTGGTCGTCGCGGTGACGGCCGGCGGGACCATCTTCTACAACACCAACGTTCGGAACGTCTACGAGACGACGAAGCAGGTCCGCCGGCTGCAGGCCGCCTACGAGCGGGACTACCGCAAGCTCAAGGACCTGCCGAAGCCGAGGCTGGTGGATGCCAAGGTCCGCGCCGACCTCGAGCCCGAGCACCGGGCATTCGGGGTGAGCGGCACCTTCACCTACGTCAACAAGAGCCCCCGCGCGATCGACACCGTCATCGTGACGACCGGCCATCCTCGGATCCGAATCGACTCGCTGGCCTGGAGCCGGACCGTGACCGCGGTGCTCACGGACAGCGCCAAGGGCACCCGGATCTTCCGATTCTCGCCCCCGCTCGCGGTCGCCGATACGGTGACGCTCCGATACCGCGCCCGGTGGGAGGAGCGAGGTTTCCGGAACAACGGCCCCGGCACCGTCGTGGTCGCCAACGGCACCTTCGTCAACACCGAGTATTTCCCAGCGTTAGGCTATCAGGAAGGCCTCGAGCTCACGTCCGAAGTGAGCCGGAAGAAGGAGAAGCTGCCGCCGAGGGAGCGGATGCCCTCGATCAACGACGAGGCCGCGCGGGCGAACAGCTACCTGGGCAACGACGCCGACCTGATGTCTTTCCAGGCGACCGTGAGCACCGCGCCCGACCAGATCGCGATCGCCCCGGGCTACCTGGTGAAGGAATATCAGGAAAACGGCCGGCGGGTCTTCGAATACAAGATGGACCGGCCGATCCTCAACTTCTATTCGTTCCTCTCGGCCCGGTACGCCGTCAAGCGCGACACCTCGAACGGCGTCAACCTCGAGATCTACTACCATCCCGGTCACGAGTACGACCTCGACCGGATGATGGAGTCGATGAAGAAGTCGCTCGCCTACTTCTCCGCGAAGTTCTCGCCGTATCAGTATCGCCAGGTGCGGATTCTCGAGTTCCCCCGCTACGCCGGGTTCGCTCAGGCGTTTCCGAACACCGTGCCCTATTCCGAGGGGATCGGGTTCATTCTCAAGGCCACCGACAAGGACGACGATCTCGACATGCCGTTTTTCGTCACGGCCCACGAGGTCGGTCACCAGTGGTGGGGGCATCAAGTCGTCGGCGCCAACATGCAGGGCGCCACGCTCATGTCCGAGGGCCTCGCGGAATACTCGGCGCTCACGGCGATGGAAAAGCGCTACGGGCCCGCTCAGGCCAAGAAATTTCTCCAGAACGAGCTCGACCGGTATCTGACCGGACGGGCCAACGAGACCAAGCGCGAGATGCCGCTGCTCCTCGTGGAAAATCAACCCTACATCCACTACAACAAGGGGTCGCTCGCGCTCTACGCCCTCCGCGATCTGATCGGCGAGGACTCCATCAATGCCGCGCTCAGCCGGTTCGTCCGCGACAAGGGGTTTCAGGGTCCGCCCTACACCACCGCTAAGGAGTTTCTCGGCTACCTCCGCGCCGTGACGCCGGATTCCCTGAAATACGCGATCACGGATCTGTTCGAGACGATCACGCTCTGGGACAATCGAGTGGAGGAAGCCACCTCGGAACGGAAGCCGGACGGCACGTATCTGGTCCGGATCAAGGTCAAGTCGCTCAAGTTCCGCGCCGACAGCCTCGGCAACCAGACCGAAATCCCGATCCACGATCTGGTCGATGTCGGAGTGTTCGGCGCAAGAGAGAAGGGCAATGCGTTAGGCCGGCCGCTGGCGGTCGTCAAGCGGTGGATCACGACCAAGGAGTCCACCATCGAAATGGTGGTCGCCGAACAGCCGCTCAAAGCCGGCGTCGATCCGTACAACAAGCTGATCGACCGGCTCCCGCAGGACAACGTGCGGGAGATCAGACCCGGCAAAGCGCCCGGCCCCGGCGACGGCGGCAAGCCCTGAGAGATCGATCGGCCGGCGTGGCTTCTTCCCGCGCGCCGGCCGACCCCGCGCCACGGACCCACCCTGCCTGCCACTCGCGCCGCATGGTGGGCCGGTCTATTGTTTCCTGCACTCTCCATTCCAAGTAAACCCCGGCGCGACCCTTCCCAATTCGCCGGCCGGCTCGCCTGCTCGAGGAACACCATGCGCACCAGCCCCGCCCGTCAGCTCCTGGTCGTTGCGACTCTCGCCGGAGGCGTATCCGGCCTTTCCGCTCAGCGCCGGCGCGACGCCGCACCCGCGGCGACGGTACCGGCCGCCGACTCGACGCTCTTCAACCAGCTCCGGTATCGATACATCGGTCCCACCGGCAACCGGGTCATCGCCGTCGCGGGCGTCCCCGGCAATCCCAATATCTACTACGCCGGCGCGGCGTCGGGCGGGATCTTCAAGACGTCGGACGGCGGGATCCACTGGACGCCGATCTTCGACGGGCAGCCGGTCTCGTCCGTGGGCGCGCTCGCGGTCGCGCCGTCCGATCCCAACATCGTCTGGGCCGGCACCGGCGAGCCGTATATCCGGAGCAACATCTCGATCGGCTGGGGCGTGTTCAAGTCGACCGACGCGGGAAAAACCTGGACCAAGATGGGACTCGACTTGACCGGCCGGATCGGCCGGATCGTGATCGATCCCCGAAATCCCGACATCGTCTTTGCTTCGGCGTTAGGCCACTCGTACGGCCCTCAGCAGGAGCGCGGCGTCTATCGGTCGACGGACGGCGGGAAGAGCTGGGACAAGGTTCTGTTCGTGGACGAGAATACCGGCTTCTACGACGTCGAAATGGATCCGAACAATTCTCGGATTCTCTTCGCGACCGCCTGGCCGCTCATCATTCACACCTGGGGCCGGACCAGCGGCGGGCCCAGCGCGGGCATCTGGCGGAGCGCCGACGGGGGCACCACCTGGAAACGGCTTTCCGGCAACGGGCTTCCGACCAAGGCGTTCGGTAAGGCGGACATTGCGATCGCGCGGAGCAACTCGAATCGGGTTTACGCCTTGATCGAGACCAGCGACGGCGTGCCGCTGCCCGGCGTCGACCCCGAGAGCGGCGAGCTCTGGCGCTCGGATGATGGGGGCGGCACCTGGCAGGTTGTCAGCCACGACCGCAACCTCGCGGGCCGGACCCAGTACTACACCCACATGGCGGTGATGCCGGACAACGAGAACGAAGCCTACTTCCTCACGGCGAGCTGGACCAAGACGCTCGACGGCGGTAAGACGTCGATCGATCTGCCGAATGCTGAGACCGGTGGCGGCGACCTCCACGATCTGTGGATCGATCCGACCAACGGAAACCGGATGATCACCGCACATGACGACGGGATGAACATTACGATCAATCGCGGCAAGAGCTGGAGCCAGATCCAGCTTCCCATCGCGCAGATGTATCACGTGACGGTCGACAACCGGGTTCCGTACTTCGTCTACGGCAACCGCCAGGACGGGCCCTCTTCCCGCGGTCCGAGCAACAGCAAGCTCGGCCCGGGCGAGGGAAACATTCCGCGCGGAATGTGGAGCTCGGTCGGCGGCGGCGAGAGCGGCTGGGCCACGCCCGACCCCGAGGACTCGAACATCATCTGGTCCACGTCGTCGGGTTTCGGGAGCGTCGGCGGGATCGTGAGCCGGTTCGACGTTCGGACCGGACTTTCCTACAGCGTGGAAATTTGGCCGGAAGCGACGGTCGGACACGGTGCAGCGGACGTGAAGTATCGGTTCAACTGGACCTTCCCGATCACCATCTCTCCGCACGACCACAACAAGGTGTACGTCGGAAGTCAGCACGTTCACGTCACGACGAACGGCGGCCGGACCTGGCAGGTGATCAGTCCCGACCTCACCCGGAACGACAAGAGCCGCCAGACGATCTCGGGCGGCCTAACGCCCGACAACGTGGGCGTGGAATACGCGGGCGTCGTATTCGCAATCGCCGAGTCGAAGGTGCAGAAGGATCTGATCTGGGCGGGAACCAACGATGGGCTGCTCCAGCTGACCCAGGACGCCGGGAAGACCTGGACCAACGTCACGCCTAACATCACGGGCATCCTCGACTGGGGCACGATCAGCAACATTCAGCCCTCGCGGTTCGATGCCGGCACCGCGTACGTCACGGTCGACGGCCACCAGATGAACAGCCGCGACCCTTGGGTCTACAAGACGGCGGACTTCGGCAAGAGCTGGAAGCTGATCGTGAACGGGATCGCGAAGACGCCGCTCAGCTACGCCCACTGGGTCAAGGAAGATCCGACTCGGCGCGGCCTCCTGTACCTCGGCGTTGAGAACGGCATCTACGTTTCCTTGAACGACGGTGAGAGCTGGACGCCGCTCCAGTCGAACTTACCGCATGCGCCGGTCCACGACGTGACGGTGCAGGAGCAGTTCAACGACCTCGTGCTCGCGACCTATGGTCGCGGGTTCTGGATCCTGGACGACATCACGCCGATCCAGCGGCTCACGCCGGACATCATGGCGAAGGATGCGCACCTGTTCACGCCGCGCGCCGCCTACCGGTTCCGAGGCGCCGAGAGCCCGTTGGCGGCGAGCTACGATCCGGTCGCCGGCGACAACCCGCCGTACGGCGCATCGTTGAGCTACTGGATCAAGGCGGCTCGCACCGACAGTACGTCGATCGTCATCCTCGACGGGAACGGCAAAGTTCTGCGCACGTTCAAAGGCCCGAGCAAGGCCGGGATCAACCGGGTCTATTGGGATCTGCAAGCCGAGCCCACCAAGGAAGTCACCGTCCGAACCAGCCCGCTCTACGCGCCGGAGCTCACTGTTCCCGTCGGCGGCCACGCGGCGCCGAGCGTGGGGAGAGTCCGGCTGCTCGCGGCGCCGGGCCAGTACACGGTGAAGGTGACGATCGGCGGCCAGGACTTCACGCAACCCCTCGAGGTTCGCAAGGATCCGGCGACAACCGGCTCGCCCGACGAGATCCGGCAGAAGGTCGCGCTCCACACCGATATCGAGTCCGATCTCAACGGTGTGGTGGACATGATCAACAGCCTGGAGTCCGCGCGCGCCCAGCTGCTCACGCTCAAGGCCGTCGCGAAGGACGATAAGACCGTTCCCACGGCCGCCGACTCCCTCGAGCAGAAGTTGATCGCCGTCGAGGAGAATCTGATGCAGCTCAGGATCACCGGCCGCGGCCAGGACCTGATCCGTTATCCGGCACGGCTCGCCGAGAAGCTCGTGTATCTCGCGAACGACGTGAACAACAACGACAACGCACCAACGGAGGCTCAGATCGGCGTAGCTGCGATGCTCCGCGAACGGGCCCGCGCGGCGAAGGCGGACTTCGATCGGGTGATGAACAGCGATGTGGCGGCATTCAATGCGATGCTGCGGGACAGGGGCCTGCAGGGCATCTTGGGGAAACCGCCGCTGGTGCCGTAGGGAGACAGTAAGGCGGCGGGCGGCAGCGAGCTCGAGGTGGTGAGCCCGAGCGGAACGAAGCCCCGGACCGGACCGGGGCCATCGAATCGGGTCATCGCGAGGATGATCTTGCCGTCCGCCGTCTCGCCAAAGGCCGGGCAGTCACTTCGATCGGCTGCTCAACACCACCGGCGAGATCTCGTACTCCTGCATCATGCCGTGCGCCAGGTGAGGCTGCCCATCTTTCGCGTCGGGCACGAAGCAGAAGAAGGCGTACGTTCCGGGCTCGAAGTCCTCAGTGATCGAGATGCTCTGGCCCGGGTTGATCCCAGTGATACCACCGAGCGGCTGGCCGGGCGGCGGACCTTGTGGCTTCTCGATCCACGCCAGGAGATCCGTCGCGCGCTTTCCGGGAGCCAGCCTGGCAATGAACGCCTCGTGTACCTGACCCGCGCTGTTGGTGAACCGGAGCACGTGGCGGCCGGCGGTCAGCGGCTTCGACAGACCGAACGCATAGTCCTTGAGGTTCACCTGGATATCCGCCGGCGCTGAGACCGCCGCGACCGGGCGACCGGCCACCTCGAAGCTCTTCGACATGCCCTTCATGACATGGGGCTTGCCGTCCGCCGACGGGATCACGCAGATGACCGCGTACCGTCCGGGCGTCAGCTCGAGCGTGGCTGAGAACTCGCCACCGGGACCCGGGGCGTTCGGGCCGCCGATGCTGGTAGCCCACGCCGGGAACGGTGTCTCGGGCTTGAGCGCGGCCAGTAGATCCGCAAGAGTCTTCCCCTGGCCCAGCTTGAGCAGCCACACGTGGTGCAGCTCGGTCCCACCGTTGAGCAGGTGGATCGTAGTCAGGCCCGGCCTGACCTTCGCCGGCAGCTCGAACGCGAAGTCCATCGTCTTGATGGTGATCTCCTGGGGCGCGGGAGCCGTCTTCACCGAGCCGGAGCTACGCGGCATGAGTGTGAGTCCTGCCAGGGGGATCGCCATAGCCAGGACGAGACCGAAGCCTGCAGCGGGACGCGAGTTGGTCGACATAAGGGCTCTCTTCCAATCAGTTCGAGTGCGGTTCTACTGCGCCAACTCGGTCTCGCAGGGGGTCGGGAAGGGTCCCGGGTCTCTCGGGTTCGCGTTGACGAGACCATTTTACGAGGGACCGATTACCACGGACTTATGGGGGATTGGGGGCGAACAGGGGCAGGCTTACCGAGCGGGGCGGACGACTTACGGCACTGCTTACGGATCGGTTTTCAGATAGTCGCCCCCGCTGAAGGCGCTCGTAGAGCTCGCTCGTCTCCTCGTCCGGATCGGCGTCGAGCTCATCGCGGAGCAGCTCGGTCAGGCGCTGGTGCAGCTTGAGCGCCTGCGAGCGCTCGCCCATCCGGGCGTGGCTGACCATGAGCAGGCGCCAGGCCTCCTCGTGCAACTGATCGCGGGCCAGCAACCGCCGGAACGTGTCCGCGGCCTTGGGCAATCGGTCATCCTCGAGCTGCCACGTGCCCAGCGCCTGCATCCCTTCCAGATACAACCGCTGGAAGTTGTCTCGATACGTGACGTGCCAGTCGCCGGCGGGCTCGCCGTCGAGGAAATCGCCCCGATACCACTCGAGGGCACGTTCCAGGGCCGTGCCCGCACCCTCCCCCCGCTTGCCCAATGCCCGACAAGCGGCCGTCACCTCGCGCTCGAACTCGATTGCGTCAAACTCGACCCGGACCGACGGATCCAACCGGTACCGTTCGTTGACGAGACCAATCCAATCCGGGTTGCCGAGCGCCTTCCGGAGCCGATGGAGCGCCACGTGGAAGCTGTTGCGGAGTTGGGCCGTTGACGCCTCCGGCCAAAAGGCGAGCCCAACCTGCTCTTTGGTGCAGCCGTCGAGGTGCATCACGAGAAAAACCAGCAGCTCGCGGGGCCGAGCCGACCCCCAGGCCGCCGAATCGATGGGCTCTGCGCCGCGAAAGATCTGCAGGGGACCGAGCGCGCGAACCCGAAGCTCGATCGTCGGAGACGCGACCACGTGCCCTACTGGTTCGATTGCTTCGGCGGGTGGCAGTCGGTATTCGCCGGTCTCGGGCGGTGTGTCGGCCAACGCCAACGCAACCGCATCACGGGTCGCCAGCGCCATGCCTTCGCTCCACACCTCACGGAAGCGACCACCCAGCGCCGCGCGAGTTGACGCCACCAGCCGCTCCCGGTCGATGAGATCCTGAGGCGACACGTGGGTTCCCATTCCGATTCGGCCACGGAGGGACTCCGCCGCCGCTAGCAAGCGGGCCCCCCGATCGTGCCGGCCGACCGCCACTGCGATCGCCGCCATGCCGTCGAGCCCTCTCCCCATGCCCCAGATGTCGGCAGTTGCGAGGTGGATCGACAGGCTCTCCGCGTAGTTGATGAACGCCTCGCCATAGCGACCTTGCGCGAATGCGAGCCGACCCAGCAGCGACATCGGATGGGCGATCGCAGGCGAATTGCCGAGTGATCGGCCGATCTGGATCGCCTCCTCGAACGAGGCGCGGGCGGCCTCAATCTCGCCTCGCCCCTGCGCCGCCAGCCCGTGCCAGTACAACGTGAACGGAAGGAATATTCCCGGTTTGAGCGTCCGAGCGTGGGCAACCGCTTCTTCGATCGGTCCTCGAGCGGCCATCGAATCACCCTCGACCAGGAGCGCGGTCGCGAGCGCCGTCAGCGTATAGGCTACTGCCCACGGATCGCCGTGTGCCCTGAGGAGCGGCAGCGCCTCCTCGATCGGCGGCCGCATCATCGCGTGGTCGCCCTGCCAGAACATGATCATGCCGAATGCAACGAGCGCCCGTCCGCGTACGTCCGGAGCAATCTCGACCGATCGGGTGAGCGCGATCTCGAGCCGGCGGCGCCCCTCCTGGAACTGTCCGCCGGCGAACCAATACCAATGAATGGCGGTGCCTAACCGGAGCGCCAGCTCGGTCCGGCCGGCGTCCTCTTCGGCCCACGCCGCCGCGGCCCGGAGATTCCCGCTCTCCTCGGTGATTCCGGTGAGCCAGCTCGGATTCCCCGCCCCGCCGAACAGATGGAGCTCGGCGTGTTCGGCGAAGGTGATAAAGAACCGGGCGTGACGCTCGCGAAACACCGCCAGCTCGCCGGTCTCCCGAAGCCGCTCCTCGGCGTACTGGCGTACCGTCTCCAGCAGGCGGTAGCGGGCTTCTCCCTTCGCCGTTTCCATGATGACCAGCGACTTGTCCACCAGGGCCGACACGCCGTCGAGAATGTCTTCGGCCTCGAGCGGCCCGCCCACGCAAACGGCTTCCGCGGCGGCGAGCGAAAAACTTCCCGCAAACACCGCGAGTCGGCCCAGCAGCGCCTGCTCGCGGGCATTGAGCAACGTGAAGCTCCACTCCATCGTGCCACGGAGCGTGCGGTGCCGGGGAAGCGCCGTGCGGCTTCCACCGCTCAAGAGCCGAAACGCGTCGCTCAGCCGCTCGGCGATCTGTTCGGGCGAGAGCACCCGGACTCGCGCGGCCGCGAGCTCGATCGCCAACGGGATGCCGTCGAGCCGGCGACAGATCTCGTGCACCGCCGGCTCGTTGCTGGGGGTGAGCTGAAACGTCGGGAGCACCGCTTGGGCTCGCTCGACAAACAGCTGGATCGCTTCGGCGGTTGCGAGCGCCGGGACCAGCCAAGCGGTTTCGCCCGGCACGCCGAGAGCTTCTCGGCTGGTCGCGAGGACTGCGAGGCGAGAGCAGGTTCGGAGGAGCACCTCGACCAGCTCGGCGCAAGCGTCGACGAGGTGCTCGCAATTGTCGAGAATGAGAAGGACCGACTGCTCGCCGATCGTTTGGACCAGCGTGTCGGTGACCGAGCCCTCGGCGCGCTCCGGCGTCTTGAACGCCGCCGCGACCTGCTGGGGGACCAACCCGGGGTCTTCCAGAGCGCCAAAATCCACCCAGACGAGCCGCGAAAATCCGGTGGCCGCGCGGACCGCGGCTTCGGAGCCAAGCCGGGTCTTCCCACTTCCGCCGCCACCGGTGAGCGTGAGCAAACGCGTGGACCTGATCAACCGTGCAAGGTCGTCGAGCTCACGCTTACGCCCGATGAAACGGGTGAGCTGGACCGGCAACCCGGTCAGGCTGGTATTTGGAAAGGCTTCGGCAGTGGTCATTTAGCTCGGATCGGCGACCTGCAATATGATCCGCCGGACCGATGCATCAAGGGGGCGAAGCGGGTCCCGGTCCAGCCGTGAGGAACCTTGTTACCTGGCCGAGCAGGTCGGCGGCGTCTCGTGGAACGATGAGCAAAGGCACGGCGAGGCCGCGGGGCGCAAGCGGTTCTCCGAAGCCGGGATCGTTATCCGCGGGCTCCGAAGAGGCGACGGTGAGCAATACGATCTGCTGGATCCGGTCCGGCTCGGCCAGCGCGAAAGCGATCGCGGCGAGGCCTGCCGCGTCCTCTGCCACGACGCCGACCGAGTGCAAGCCGAGCCCTTCGAGGAAGGCGAGCAGCCAGCCGCTGAAATCCGCGAAAGGCTCGCTCAGCTCGGGAACAATGACCCGAACCCGCTCGGCTAGGCCGGCCGCCAAACCGGACCAGAACAAGTCCGGCTCCTGCGAGCCCCGAAGCAGGAGGACCGGCCTGCCGACGCCGGCCCGAAGGTATCGGGTCACCACGTCGCCGACCCGGACTGCGGCCCGGGCCGACTCATAACGCGTG
Organism: Gemmatimonadota bacterium; assembly: GCA_039933355.1. Classification (GTDB taxonomy): domain Bacteria; phylum Gemmatimonadota; class Gemmatimonadetes; order Gemmatimonadales; family GWC2-71-9; genus SHZU01. The sequence goes on from JBDTOH010000025.1 coordinate 13,852, forward strand.
GACGATATCGTCGAAGGCTGTTCGCTGTTCATGGATCAATCATACCAGCCACCACTTACGGTCCGCTTACACCCCTCGCCTCCTGCCGACGCTGTCCGCTCTACGACCTGGTTCGGACCCCGTTCGCCCAATACATGCCTTTGGGATTCCGCAGCCTGGGAGCCCCGGCACCTGATCGACCGACCCGCCGAACCGCCAGTCCGGCGGGCAGATCGCGATGAAGCGCGCGTATCCGCCGTGCCGCCACCGAACTCGGGTCACTTCGAACCCGTCGTCTTTGTACGGGCACGGCTTTCTCGTTCTTGGATTGACGGTGGCGCCGAAGGTCGGAGGGCCGAACCCGCGCCAGACCGGGATGATCGGCGTGATCGTGTGGGTCGGGTCGACGTACTTCGCGCGGCGCAGCGATTGATCGTAGACTTCCCAGAGCGGCGCTTTGACCCGAGGGATCCGGCGGGCGGTGGCGCCACGAGCAGCACGCGCGCGATGTCGGTCAGGAAGGCGGCAATGCCTTTATTCATCACGAGCTCCGGAATATTTCGGGCGCGGCGCGTTCAACGAGATGCGACCGACCACCGCGGAACCCCGCACCATCTCCACTCCCTAAGGGAGCCCATGAGATCCCTCTTCGTCGCGCTCGCAATCCTCTCGACACCGCTCGCCGCCCAAACCACCCAGACCGAACGCGCCGCCGCCGGCGTCGTGGTGACGGAGATCGATGCGCTCCAGGCTCGCATCGCGCCGGCAAAGCTCGCCGAGCGGCTGGTAACAGCGAAGAACCCGGACCGCGAGAAGTTGTTGGCCCGCACGAGAGCGATCTGGGACGGCGAGATGGTGGCATTGAGTGACTGGATCGGGAATCACCCGGAGGTCGGGTGGAAGGAGTTCAGGACCGTCGATACGCTCCTCAGAGTGCTTCGGCGGGAAGGATTCACAATCGACACCGGGGTCGCGGGTCTCTCCACGGCATTCGTCGCGACCTGGAAGTCTCCCGCCTCCGGCGCCGGTCCGGTGCTCGGCCTGATCGCCGAGTACGACGCGCTCCGCGACACGGAGGGCCCGTTCCACGGCGACCAGCATAACGCGCAGAGCCCGATCGCGTTCGCGGCGGCGATCGCGCTCAAGGAGTACCTCACGGCCACGAAAGCACCCGCGACGATTCGGATCTACGGAACTCCAGCCGAGGAAGTGGGGCCGCCGGCCAAGAAGATCATGCGGGACGCGGGGATCTTTCGGGGAGCCGACCTGATTCTGCGGAGCCATTCCTCGACCGGGACGTCGCGGTCTCGCGCCGGGTTCGGGATCTGCTGCCTCAACATCAACGAGGTGAAGTACGTCTTCACCGGCAAGCCGGCCCATCAGCTCACGTCGTGGAACGGGAGGAACGCGCTCGCGGCGGCGGTCTATTTCTACACCGCGGTCGACGCCCTCCGCTCGACCCTCCGGCCAGAAGCTTCGATCCAGGGCGTGATCCCGGAGGGCGGGATCGCACCTAACGTCGTGCCGGCCCGGGCGGTGGTCGACTACTACATCCGCTATCCGGACGGGGTCTACCTCGAGCACATGACCCGGATGATCGACGACGCGGCCCGCGGCGCGGCCCTGGCGACAGGCACTTCGGTCGCGATCGACCGGTACGGCGAGTACCGCGACGGCGTGACGTTAGGCACGCTCGAGGAGCTGATGTTCGCCTACGCCAGGCAGCTCGGCGCGGCCAGCATCGATCCCGAGCTGAGCCGCCCGGCAGGCTATGAGGAGACGGGCGGGATGTCGTACGACGTGCCCGGGCTCGACGTCAACGTCATGACGTCACGAGGGACCTACCACACCCACGAGATGCTCGCGGATGGATTAGGCCCGGTCGGTCACGCGGGCTTCCGGATCGATGCCGCGATCCTGGCCGCGGTCTCGTACGATTTCCTCACTGATGCTGGGTTCCGCGAGGCCGTCAAGTCGGAGCATACCGCGATGCGCGGGCTATTCGACCGGTACCAGGAAAACCTGAAGCAGGCGTATGCGCCGGAGATCGCGCTGCCCGGCAGATGAGATCGCAGATATGACGCTCGAGACTCTTGCCACCGTGGCCCTGGCCGTCGCCGGTGCTCCCCAGCAGCATCCTGCGCCGGTGGATCAGAAACTGGGGACGGTCCGCTTCGCGACGTCGTGCAGCGCGCCGGTCCAGCCAATCTTCAACCGTGCGGTAGCGTTCCTGCACTCGTTCGCCTTTTCCATGGCGAGCGACGGCTTCAATGCGGTCCTCAGTGCCGATCCCAAGTGCGCCATCGCGGCTTGGGGTATTGCGCTCAGTGCCTGGGGCAATCCCTTCGCCGCCGGCATCAAGCCACCGGCTCAGATTCAGCGCGGTCTCGATGCCGTCCGCCGCGCCCGGGACATCGGACCGTCCACCGATCGCGAGAGCGCGTACGTCGAGGCGGCGGCTCGGCTGTACGAGCACGCGGAGTCCACGGATCAGCGGACCCGCCTTCTCGCCTATCGTGATGCGATGGCTGACCTGAGCGCGCGGCAACCGGCCGATACCGAAGCGGCCATCTTCCACGCGCTCGCCCTTGCGATCTCCGCGGATCCGGCCGACAAGACGTATGCGGGTCAGCTGGCGGCGGGTGCTACGCTCGAGAAGCTCTTTGCGAAGTTGCCGGATCATCCCGGTCTCGCTCACTACATCATCCACAGCTACGATGTGCCGCCGCTGGCGGATCGGGCGCTCGCCGCCGCGCGCCGGTACTCGCGGATCGCGCCCGAGGTCTCACACGCGCTTCACATGCCTTCGCATACCTACACACGGGTGGGCGACTGGCAGCGATCAATCGACGCGAACGTCGCGGCGGCCGCGTCGGCCGCGCGAGAGGGCTCGACCGCCGAGGAGCTGCACGCCGATGACTATCGGATGTACGCCTCCCTGCAGACGGGGCGAGACCGGGCTGCCCGGGAGATCGTTGCCGCACTGCCGGCGATTGCAGCCCGACTCGATCCTAATGCAAGCGGGATGGGCGCTCCCGCTGCCGCCGGATATTTCGCGATCGCCGCGATCCCGGCGCGCTACGCCCTGGAGCGCGGTGCATGGGCGGAAGCGGCCCAGCTCGAGGTGCGTCCGAGCCCGGTGCCCTTTGCGGACGCGACCACCTATTTCGCCCGCGCTATCGGCGCTGCGCGGGTCGGAGACACCGCCGGCGCAAGGGCGGCACTCGACGCGCTCGAGCGGATCCAGGAGAGCTTAGTCCAGCGGCACGAAGGTTACTGGAGCGAGCAGGTCGGGATCCAGCGCGCCGCCGGGGGGGCCTGGCTCGCCTTTGCCCAAGGGCGGACCGACGCGGCCCTGGCCGAGATGTCGGGCGCGGTGGAACGTGAAAACCGGACCGAGAAGAACGCCATCACACCCGGCCCGCTCGCTCCGGCAGAGGAGCAGCTCGGCGAGATGTTGCTGGCGCGGCACGAGCCGGGGCGGGCGCTCGCCGCGTTCGAGGCGACGCTTCGCCGTGAGCCGAACCGGTTCCGCGCTTTGGCTGGTGCGGCCAAGGCCGCGAGCGAAGCAGGCGACGGGGCCGCCGCGGGGAAGTATTACGGGCAGTTGCTGAAGTTAGGCAGCCGGGCGGACCGCCCGGTCCGGCCGGAGCTGATCGAGGCCGCGAAAGTGGCGGGCAGGTCTGCCCTCAGCGGCCGCCCGCCGTCAGGTGCTCGGTGAGATAGCGGGTGAGCAGGCTGTACACGTGTACCGTGGTGTTCTTGCCTTCATAGATCCCGTGGGTTCGGTTCGGATACATCATGAAGTCGAACGGCTTGTTGAGCTCGACCAGTCGATTGATCAACCGCTCCGTCCCCTGCATGTGCACGTTGTCGTCGCCCGAGCCGTGGGCGATCAGCAGCCTGCCCCGAAGCCCTTCCGCAAAGGTGATCGGCGAGCCGAGCCGGTACCCGTCCGGATTGAGCTCCGGCGTGCTCATGTACCGCTCCTGGTAGATCGTGTCGTAGAGATGCTGGTCCGGCACCGGCGCAACCGCCATCCCCACACTATAGAGCTCGGGGTGCCGAAACATCAGGTTCAGGGTCATCGACCCGCCGCCGCTCCATCCCCAGACCGCCACCCGGGTCGTATCGACGTAGCCCCGCCGGATGCCTAACGTCCGGAGCGCCGCCGCCTGGTCTTCGGAAGCGAGCACCCCGACCGCGCCGTACACGACCTTCCGCCAAGCCCGTCCTTTCGGCGCCGGCGTGCCGCGGTTGTCGAAGCTCACGACCAGATACCCAAGGTCGGCAAGCATCTGGTGCCAAAGCCGGGTCGACCCTCCCCAGCTGTCGAGGACGGTCTGCCCGGCGGGTTCGCCATAGACCGTTACCAGGACTGGATATCGCCTGGTCGAGTCGAAGTGCGCCGGGCGGATCATCCAGCCGTCGAGCGTCACGCCGGCCCCTGCGGGGACCTGGAAGAATTCACCCCTTCGGAGCACGGTAGCGACCCGGTCGGCCAGCTCCGCGTTGTCGAACAGGACCCGCTCGACCCGGTGATCGGGAAGCCTGACGACGTCGTGCACCGGCGGCCGGTCGAACGTCGAGTAGGAATGAAACGCCCACTTGGCGTTGGGCGAGATCAGGTACGAGTGAGTCCCAGGCTCGCCGGCCGGCGTTAGGCGCTCGGCCCGGCCGGCACCGGCGAGCGGAACCCGGTAGAGGTACCGCTGGGTCGCGTTCTCGGGCGAGGCCATGTAGTAGAGCCATCCGCCGGCTTCATCGACCGCCTCGACGCTGATGAGGTCGTGACCCGACGTCACCGCGCGCCGGCTCGAGCCGTCGAGCGACACGGCGTAGGCCTGTCGCCAACCGCTCTCTTCCGAGACCCAGAGAAACTCCTTCCCTGCTTTGAGCCAGGTGAAGTCGCCGACCACGTCCACCCAGGCGCTGTCGCGGAGCGTGGCGGCGACCCGATCCACCCGGCCGCTCAGGGCATCAGCCACGATGAGCTGATCTTCGTTCTGCAACCGGTTGAGATACTGGAGCGCGATCTGGTTCGAGGACGTCGTCCACTCCATCCACGGGATGTAGTGCTCACGCGGATCACCGGGGAGATCGATCCATCGCGGTGCCCCACCCGTCGCGGCAATGACCGCGAGGCGCGCCGCGGGATTGGTCGTGCCGGCCTTGGGATAGGGATACCGCGTGATCTTGGGATAGAGCGAGTCCGTCGTGTTGATCAGCGTGTACTCGGCGACGTCTGCGTCGTCGAGATGCCAGAACGCGATCCGGGTGCCGTCCGGACTCCAGCGAAAACCGTCCCGCAACCCGAACTCCTCCTCGTACACCCAGTCGGACGTACCGTTGATCGACTTCGCCGACCCGTCGCTCGTCAGACGAGTCACGGCGCCGGTCCCGAGATCCTCCACGTAGATATCGTTCCGGCTGACGTACGCAGCCCTGGTTCCGTCGGGTGAGAACTTGGCGAACATGAGCGTGGAAGGCGGGGCGTCTTTCCCGAGCTGCCGGAGCGAGCCGTCGCCGAGGTCGAGCACCCAATAGTCGCCTCGGGTGTTCTCGCGCCAAACCCGATGCGATCTCGTGAACACGAGAAGCTTCTTCCCATCGGTCGACCAGCTGTACTCCTCGACATCGAGCGGCCGGCCGGCTCCCCGCGGCGTGAGCTGTGCGACGGATACCAGCACGCTCTTGGCCCCGGTCCCGGTCGCGTAGCGAACGATGTCGGCGCCGCCCTGTGCGCCTGGCGACGGCTCGATCACGGTGTAGGCGTCGCCATTCTCCAGCCAGTGGAACGCTCCAGGCCCGCGAGCCCTGAAATCGCTGGACGCGAAGATCCGCTCGACCGTCAGCGCCTGCGCTCGAATCGCCACGAGGGGAACGAGCAGCGCGAGCGCGACTGTCATCCCGAGCGCAGCAACGGATCCGCCCGTAACGTCGCCGAGAAAGCCCCTCGTCGCCTCGGTTCTCGAGGAGACAGCCTGGTGGAAGCTCCCGTCGTTCCGGCTCCATAGGTTCACGGTACCACACTCCCCCCGAGGTACCGCCTCCACCAGTTCAGCTCTTCGTTGTATCGGTGAACCGTGTTCCATGGACTCCAACCTCCATGCGACATACCGGGATAGCGGACCATTCGCGCCGGCACGCGCTGTTTCCGAAGCGCTGTGTACATCTGCTCCGCCTGCTCAGCAGGCACTCGGTAGTCCGCCTCGCCCTGGATGAATAACGTGGGCGTCGTGACACCCTTAGCTCGGAAGATCGGCGATTGGTTGATGAGTGTCTCACGGCCGCGTTCTTCCCAGGGCGGACCGAAGAACTCGCTCTCTTTCGTCCGCGGGATGTCGGCCGTCCCGTAGTCGCTGACCCAGTTGGAGATTCCGGCGCCGGAGACAGCCGCTTTGAAAATTCGGGTCTGCGTGATGAGCCAATCGGTGAGGAACCCGCCGTATGAGTAGCCCGAGACGCCGAGCCGCTCCCGATCGATCGGGTAGTGGCCGACCACGTAGTCCACGCCGCTCATCACATCGTCTTGGTCTTTGATACCCCAGCCGCCCCATGTCGCCCAGAGGAACTTCTCACCATACCCGGTCGAGCCGCGAGGGTTCGTGAAGAGGACCGCATATCCCTGCGCCACGAGGAGCTGGAACGGCAGCGAGAAGTCGGTGCCGTAGGCGCCGTGTGGTCCGCCATGAATCGAGAGAATCAGCCCGTGTCGACCAGCCCCCCTTGGGAGCATCAGCCATCCTTCGACCCGGGTGCCGTCTTTGCTGTTGTATTGCAGGCGTTCCGCCGCGCTCAAGCTAACGGCTTCGCGCCACGCGTCGTTGAAGCCTGAGAGCTTCACCTCACCGCTCCCGTCGATCCGGGCCGAGTACGCCTCGGCAGGATGGGTTGGATCGGTGGACGTGTACGCGATCCGGCCGGCCGACGGAGCGAGCGTTATGGCCTCGAGGCGGCGCGCGCCCTTGCTGACCTGTTCGACCGCACCGCCGAGCCCGCTCACCCGGAACAGATGACGATCGCCACCGGTCTCAGCCCCGAAATACACGAACCGGCCGTCGGCGCTCCACTCGACGTCGTCCGGGATCAGGTCCCATTCCGCGGTGAGATTCCGGAGCGCGCCGCCGGTGGACTGCATCGTGTAGAGATCGACCGGCGCTCCCTGAGTCTCGCGCCCCTGGATCACGAGGCTCAGCCCTTTGTGCCGCACGAAGGCGATTCGGCTGCCGTCGGGTGACCAGACGGGGTCCGAATGATGGTAGCCGTCATCCGTTAGGCGCTTGATGGCCCCGTCAAGTGAGAGGAGCCAGAGATCGGACCGCTCGTAGGTGTACTCGTCCCGTTGCGAGGCGTTGGCGGTGAGAATGATCGAGCGAGAGTCCGGGCTCCACGCGGCGCGTTCGACGGTGACGCCGAGATGGGTGAGCTGGCGCGGCTCGCCGCCGCTTCGAGCCACGACGAACAGCTCTCGCGCCGGCGTCGCGACGGAGTCGGTCGGATCGGAGATATAGCCGCGGCCGTCGAACCGGTACTGAACCGATTCGTGCACTTTGCCGGTAAAACGCTCCTTGAGCTTTCGGTCGAATTCGCTGAGCGACTCCGGAGACCGCTTAGGCGGCTGCGGGACCGGTTTCGTGAATGCGATCCACTGATTGTCGGGGCTGAACACGGGGGTGCCGCCGAGGCCCGGGATCTGAAACGGCTCGCCGGGCCGGTCGAGCTGGAAGAACCAGATGCCGCTCTCGTCGGTCGCGCCGCGCCGCGAGGTCACGGCCAGCAGCTTACCGTCGGGGCTCCAGATCGGGCCGGTGGAGCTCGTACCCGGACCCGAAAGGAGCGTGGCCGGCGCGGCGCCGTCGCTTGGCGCAAGCCACACCTCGCTCCGCCGCTGATTCTGCGCCTCGTCGACCACGGTCCGCACGATCGCAACCCGCCCACCATCGGGAGCGACGACGGCAGCGCTCACCGTGCTCAGCCGATAGAAATCCTCGAGCGAGACGGTCCGACGCGGAGACTGAGCCACCAGCGGCGCGGAGAACACCAGCACGGCCGCCGGCCACAACCGACCCTTCATTGGAACCTCGGCGCGATAGAACGAGGTTCAAGTTGGATGGCAAGGCGGCAAGGCGGCAAGGCGGCAAGGCGGCAAAGTGAGAGATACCGAGCCACCACCCGTGTCATTCCGGCGAAGCGAGGAATCTAGGTCGCGGAATCCGAGCCACGCGGAGTA
>JBDTOH010000026.1:0-21641 GCA_039933355.1 Gemmatimonadota bacterium
GGCGCGCTGGTGGAGGACTCGCTCACTGCCGTTAGGCTCGGCGAGCTCGGAGTCTACCGGCTCCGCTCCGCCGCCGACCCCGAGCCGCGGGCGTTCTTCGCGGTGAACGTGCCGGCGGAAGAGTCCGACCTCACGCCGGCCCGCCTCGACGAGGTGATGCTGAACGTACGGAGCGAGCCGGATTCGGCGGCCCGCGAAACGCTGGCCGCGGTGGCCCCCGCCGAGGCCGAGGCGCGCCAACGGATCTGGTGGTTTACGCTGATCGGCCTGACCGTTTTGCTGGGTGCGGAAGCCTGGTATGCCAATCGGCTCTCGATGAGGCGCACATGAGTCCCCTGGAACGCAGTCAAGCCCGGGCCGCGATCGGAGCCGCCCTGGCCCGCGTTCGCCGGCGCTGGCAACTCCGCCGCGGCATCGACGCCGTGGCGTGGTTGGTGGGCCTGGCGTTCGCCGCCGTCGTGGTTGGTGCGATTGTCCTCTGGGTCGAGCTCGATGCGGCCCATACCGTTCGGATCGCCGCGCTGGCCGGCCTTGCGCTCGCCGCGATCCTGCTCGTCTTCCGGGTCCTCCGTCGTCGCGCCGGCGAAAGCCAGGTTGCGCTCTACGTCGAGGAGAACGAGGTCACGTTGGGGCAGGTCCTGGTCAGCGCGGTCGAGTCGCCCGATCCGCTGGTCGAAGCTCCGCTCGCCGACCGCCTGCTCACCCACGCCGTCGACGGCCTCAAGTCGGTCGACGGAGGGCTTCGGGTCGAGCGGCCGAAGCTTCGCCGCTCCTCGACCCGGCTCGCTTCGATCACGTTAGGCTCCGTGCTGCTGGTCGGTCTGGGGCCGGCCCCGCTCCGCGACTCCGCCCGGACCATTTTCGCACCGTGGAAGCCGGTTCCAGAAAAGCCGGTCTTTGCGCTCGCCGTCGACCCCGGCGACGCGACCGTCCCTCGGGGCGGCGCGCTCGAGGTCCACGCGGCACCGCGCGGCTTCACGACGCAGCTGGCCGAGCTGGTTACCCGCCGCGACTCCGCCACCGAGTGGGAGCGGGTGCCGATGGTCCGCGACTCGAGCGGGAATTTCGAGAGCCGGATGTTCGACCTGGCCAAGAACACCGAATACTTCGTCGAGGCCGAGGGCGTGCGGTCGCCCACGTACCGCCTAACAGTGGAGGATCTGCCGGCGGTCGAGCTGATCACCGCCACGATTCAACCACCGGCCTATACCGGACTCCCGGCCGAGCGGATCGACTCGGCGGGCGACCTGGCGGTGCTCGAGGGGAGCACCGTGACCCTTCGGGCCCGCACCACGAAGCCCGCAAAGGCGGGCCGCCTGCTGCTGGAGGGGGCCGATCCCGTCGCGATGCGGGCGCTCAACGACCGCGAGTACGTCGCGTCGTTCCGGGTTCGGAAAGACGGCTTCTATCGAATCGAGCTCACGACGCCCGATGGTCGTCCGGTCCGGGCTTCGCTCCAGTATGCGATCGATGCGCTCGAGGATGCCCCGCCGACGGTCGCGTTCACCGCGCCGGGCCGCGACACGAAGGCGACGTCGGTGGACGAAGTCACCACCCGCGCCCACGCGGCCGACGACTACGGGGTTCGCAAGCTCGAGCTCCATGTGAGCGCGAACGGCGGCGCGGATCAGATCGTCACCCTCGCCGACACGACCCTTCGAATCCTTCGCGAGCTCGACGCCGCGCACACGTTCTTCCTGGAGGAAATGGGCCTCAAGCCCGGCGACGTCGTCTCGTACTTCGCACGCGCAACCGACGGCGCCGGCCATTCCGCGTCGAGCGACATCTATTTTCTCGAGATCCGTCCGTTCGACAAGACCTACCGCCAGGCTGAGCAGGGCGGTGGACAAGGGGCCGGCGCGCAATCGGCGGAGGGACTCTCTGAGCAACAGCGCCAGATCGTCGTCGGCACGTTCAATGTCCTCCGGGACAGCGCCACGACCGCGCTGACCGCGTGGCGCGAGAACGTTACCACGCTCGCGATCGGACAAGGCCGTCTCAAAGAAGAGGTGAACGGTCTCGTCACCAGGCTTCGCCAGCGGGGAGTCGCCGGCGCCGATTCGACCTTCAATCAGATCGCCACCGAGCTGTCGCAAGCGCTCGCGGAGATGGGGCCCGCGGAGGAGAATCTGGGCAAGCATGTTCCGCGCAACGCGCTTCCGGCGGAGCAACGCGCTCTCCAGCACCTTCAGCGCGCAGAGGCCGCATATCGCGAGGTGCAGGTCGCGATGGGTCAAGGCCAAGGTGGTGGCGGGAGCGGCAAGTCTGCCAATGCGGAGGAGCTTGCGGACCTGTTCGAGCTCGAGACCGATAAGCTCAAGAACCAGTACGAGTCGGTCCAGCAACAGGCGAACGGTGAGAGCGAGCGCAAGCTCGATGAGACGATGGAGAAGCTCAAGCGGCTCGCCAGCCGCCAACAGCAGGAGAACGAGCGGATGCAGCGTATGGCCGACGCGATGCGCGGCCGCTCGAGCAGTGGCGGCGGAGGTGGTGGTGGTTCGAGTCAGCGGGAGCTGGCGAAGGAGGCGGAAGAGAGCGCCCGTCAGCTCGAACGGCTTGCTCGCGAAAAATCCTCGGAGCAGCTCGCCGCCGCAGCCCGGCGCCTCGCGGAAGCGGCCGAGGCAATGCGGAAAGCGGCGACCGCGTCCGGCGAACAGGGCGCGTCCCAAGGTGCGGCCGCGCTCGAGCGGCTCAAGAGCGCATCACGCCAGGTCGATCGTGCCCGCGGTGATCAAGCCCGCCAGGAGGTCGAGAAACTGCTGAGCCGAGCCCAATCGCTTCAGCAGGCTCAGCGCGACGTGGCGAAGGGTGCCGGATCGCTGCCCGCCAATCCTTCGGAGCGAGCCCAGAAGACCGCCGACTTGGGCGAGCGGAAAGACGCGATGACGGCGGAGGCGGAGCGCCTCCAGGCCGATCTCGATCGCCTCGGCCGCGAGATGCGCCGGGAGCAGAAGAAGACGGCCGGCAAGCTCGAGGAAGCGGCTGAGTCGATGCGGCAGGGGCGAATCCGGGACAAGCTGGCCTACTCCAAGCAGCTCCTGCGGACCGGCTCACCGGAATACATCAAATCGTTCGAGCAACAGTTAGGCGAGAACCTGGGCGAGCTCACCGACAAGATCAAGGACGCGGTGGGCGCGTTAGGAAGCTCCCCCGAGCGGCAGCAGGCTCAGGCGCTCGACCGCGCCCGGGACCTCGTCCGCGGGCTCGAGTCCCTTCGCGAACGGGCCCGTGCACAGCTTGGCCAAACCGGCGACAGCACGAGACTGGGGGCGGAGGGGGAACGGCAGCAGGGGCAACCGGGCGCCGAAGGGCAGCGAAGTCAAACGGGCCGGCACGGTCAGCAACCGGGTGCGAATGGCCAAGGTCAGCAAGGAGAGAAGGCCCAAGGGCAACAGGGTGAGAACGGTCAAGGAAAGCAGGGCGAAAAGGGCCAAGGCCAGCAAGGTGAGAAGGGTCAAGGCCAGCAGGGTGAGAAGGGCCAAGGCCAGGAGGGCCAGCGCGGTCAACCAGGCCAAGGCCAAGGAGAGGGCCGGCAGCTCGGACAGCCGGGGCAAGGCGGACAGCCGGGAGCTCAAGGCGGAGATGTCCGGCAGTTCCAGCGCGAGCTGCGCGGTCAGCGGATCGCCGCCGATTCGCTCCGGCGCGAGCTCGTCGCGATGGGCCAGGATGTTCGCGACCTCGACAAGCTGCTCGCGGCAATGGGCCGCCTCGACAACACCCGCACGTTCGGCGAGGTCAAGGGACTCGATCAGCTGGAGCACGACGTGATCACGGGTCTCAAGGAGTTCGAGTTCGCGCTCTGGAGGAAGCTCGAAGGCGCGGGGAGCGACCGGCCCGCGATCGGTCCATCGAGCCGGATTCCACCCGCCTATCGCGAGCTGGTCGAGGAGTACTACCGGTCGCTGGCTCGAGACCGAGCCGCGCCGAAGCCGGCCCGACCGTAAGCCGGATGCGACCAGGATCGATGCCTGAACCGCGGCGACGCAGCCCCAATCCTCGAGAGCTTCCTGGGGAGCCGTACTGGAAGGGGCGCGATCGCCGGGTTTGGCAGGATAGCTGCGCGCCTCGGGATTCGTCCTGGCTCTGAAACCGGGATTTGACGACGGCCGTCCGGCCTGACATGTCTCGTTTCACACTACTGGCCTTGGGGACGGTTGCCGCGTTCGCCGGCCCGCTCATGGCCCAGACCCGCGCCGACTCGGCCGCGGCCGCACGGACCGCGTACCGCCAGGCCGTGGCGCAGTTCCGCCGGGGCGACACCGCCCAGGCCCACGCAGGGATGCGCAGGGCGTACGAAGCCTGGCCTACCCAACCCGCGTATCTCATCGCCCTCGCGTCGGTTGCCGCCCGCTCCCGCGACACCGCGGAAGCGGTCCAAATTCTCGGTCGCCTCGCGGATCTCGGCCTCACGCATGGCGTCGACGCCGATCCCGACTTCGCGAGCGTGAAGACGAGCCCGGCCTTCGAGCGCGTGGCCGCGCGGCTACGAGCCAACGCCGAGCCCAAGCCGAGGAGCCGGGTGTTCCGAACGGTCGAGGAGACTGATCTCTTCCCGGAAGGGATCAGTCACGATCCCATGACCGGCGCGATTTTTCTCTCGAGCGTCCGGCATCGGAAGGTGATCCGGATCGACTCGACCGGTGCCGTCACCGATTTTCTCTCCCCCGGGCAGGATAGCCTCTGGTCCGTGCTCGGCGTTAGGGTGGATCCGGCCCGCCGGTTACTCTGGCTCTCGACCGTCGAGACGCCCTATATGACCGGCTCCCCGCCTAACGCCAACCCTCGGACCGGGCTCGCCGCGTTCGATCTCGGCACGAAGCGTCTGGTGTGGCGCTGGGTGCTTCCGGCCGACAGCACTCCGCATTTCTTCGGCGATCTCCTGGTGTCGAGCGCCGGTGACGTCTACACCACCGACAGCAGCAGCCCGCTCCTCATCCGGGTCCGCCGGACCGCCGCGGGCTACGTGGCTGATACGGTGGCGATCAGCCCCCTCTTTCGCTCTCTGCAAGGGCTTGCGTTGAGTTCCGACGAGCGGACGCTGTACGTCGCCGACTACTCGCTCGGCATTCTCGCGGTGGACCTCGCGCGCCACACCGTGAAGCCCCTCGCCAGCGACGCCGGTGTGAGCGTGCTCGGCGTCGACGGCATGGTTCGCTACGGCACCGCGCTCATCGGGATTCAGAACGGCGCCGCACCTCTCAGGGTCATTCGGATGGATCTCAGCGCCGACGGCGCGCGGATCACCGGCGTTCACGAGCTCGATCGCCACCTCCCGCTCGCCGATCAGCCCACCATTGGAACGCTGTGGGGAGACCGGTTCTTCTACGTCGCGAACAGTCTGTGGGACTGGTACGACGAGGGAGGCAAGCTCAAACCCGGCGCGACGCTCCCCCGGCCGACCGTCCTGGAGCTTGATCTCGCCAAGCCGTGACGACGGGCTGCCAACACGGTCACCGAGTGAGCCGTACTACCGCGAACGAGGTCCTTCGCTGCGCCCGTGATTGCAGCGTGAACCCAATCGTTGCCCGCGCGCGTCGCCTGGTTTCGAACGGCTCCGCCGCAGTACATTCCGCCTCCGCGCGGGCCGCTGGCGTGGTCATCGGAGGCCGTCTCGAGCAGTCGAAGTGAGGCTCTTTGTGAGTGTTTTTCCGAAGCACATTCTTGCCCCGCTCGCGGCGGCTCTCGTGGCCATGCCGTCCGCTCCGGCGCGCAAGCTTCCACCGGCAGTCTCCGCGATCCAGTACGACCTCACCTTCAACGCGACCACGGGTCGGGCCCGCTCTCTCGTGGTGACGATGCGCTTCGAGGTCTCGGGCGCGGGGACAGTGGCGCTTTCGCTTCCGGCGTGGACGCCGGGGGCATACGAGCTGAGCAACTTCGCCCGGAAGGTCAGCGAGTTCGCGGCAACCTCAGGCGGGCATGACCTGCATTGGGACAAGCAGGACTACGATACCTGGCGGGTCGATCCGAGCGCCGCCGGGCAGGTCGAGGTCAAGTTCGCCTTCGCGGCCGACACGCTCGACAATGCGATGGCGTGGTCGAAGCCCGACTTCTTGCTGGTGAACGGGACCAACGTGTTCCTCTATCCCGAGGGAATGGGCCTCGACTTCCCGGCGAGTGTCACCGTCACGACCGAGCCCAACTGGATCGTGACGACCGGGATGCATGCGGCGGGACCCCGTCGCTACGACGCGAAGAGCTATCACGATCTCGTGGACATGCCGTTCTTCATCGGTCGATTCGATGTCGACAGCAATCAGATCGAAGGACACTGGCACCGGCTCGCGAGCTATCCGGCCGGAACGCTGGCCGGCCCTTCCCGCAAGCTGCTCTGGGGCCAGCTGCAGGGGATTCTCCCGGCCGAGTCAAAGGTGTTCGGCGAGACGCCGTGGGAAAACTATTCCACGATGCTCATCTTCGACTCCTCGTACGGCGGTGGAAGCGCGCTCGAGCACCAGAGCTCACATGTGGGGATTTATAACCCGGGTTTTGTCGGCACGCCGATCCTGGCGTCGATCACCGCGCACGAGATCTTCCACGCCTGGAACGTGAAGCGCCTCCGTCCGAGCGAGATGGTCCCGTACCGCTATGACGTTCCGGAGCCGACGCCGCTCCTGTGGGTGAGCGAAGGAATTACGGACTATTACGCCGACCTCGCGCTGGTGAGGCCGGGAATCGTCGATTCGTCCATTTTTCTCAATCTGACCAATGGGAAGATCGAAGAGGTCGGCCAAGTTCCGCCGATCGCGCTGGAAGACGCCTCGGTCTCCACGTGGATTCAGCCGACCGACGGTACGGCGACCATCTACTATCCGAAGGGCTCGCTGGCCGGCTTCATGATCGACATCCTGATCCGCGATGCGAGCGACAACAAGAAGTCGCTCGATGATGTGTTTCGGGCGCTGTACAGCTCGGCGTACAAACAGGGCAAGGGCTTCACGACCGAGCAATGGTGGGCCGCGGTGAAGGCGGTGGCGCCCCAGAAGAACTGGGATGACTTCTCCGCGAAATACGTCGATGGTCGGATGCCGTACCCGTGGGCCGAAGTGGGGCCGCTGATGGGCCTCCGCCAGACCGCAGACACCGTTCGCGAGCCGCGGATCGGGATCTCGACGGCCGCCGCGGACGGGATGGTTCTGGTGACCCAGGTCGCTCCGGGCAGCGCCGCCGATGCGGCGGGTGTGCAGGTCGGCGACCATGTGATCAACGTCGGCGGCATCGAGGTGACGGGGCCGGAGTTCGGGCAGCTCTTCCGGGCGAAGTATGGGAGCAAGCCGGGAACGCCGTTCGACATTGTGGTCAAACGGGGCGACAAAGACCTAACGTTATCCGCCAAGGTCGTCGAAGATATCCGGATCGTGCCGCGGCTCGAGTTCGACCGCCGAGCCTCCCTCAAGGCGGCTCAAATCCGCGCCGGTATTCTCCACGGGGTGACGAGTCCATGAGTGTGTTCGAGCTGCTCCAGGTGGGTGGGCACGAGGAAGTCGTGCTGGCCAGCGATCCGGCCGTCGGCTACCGCGGTGTCATCGCCATTCACTCCACCGCGCTCGGACCCGCGGTCGGCGGCACCCGCTGGTGGACCTACGCGAGCGACGAAGACGCGATCGTCGACGCCCTCCGCCTCTCCCGCGGGATGTCGTACAAGAATGCGCTCGCTGGGCTCCCGTTAGGCGGCGGCAAGGGTGTCATTCTCGGGTCCCCTGGGCCGGTGGACCGCCCCGACATCCTCCGGGCCCACGGCCGCTTCATCGACCGGTTCCGGGGTCTTTTCGTGACCGGCGAGGACGTCGGTACCACGCCGGCGGATATGGAGTACATCGCCGAGACGACACCGTTCGTGGCCGGCCGGGCCGGGCAATCCGGCGACCCGTCACCCCATACCGGACGGGGAGTGTTCCGGGCAATGCAGGCCGCTGCCCGGAACCGATGGGGAACCGACAGCCTGGCCGGGAAGACGGTCACGCTCCAAGGCTGCGGCAACGTCGGCTACCATTTGGCCGGGCACCTCGCCCGGGACGGGGCCAGGCTGGTGGTGAGCGATCTCGACGACGCGAAGGCCGGCCGGGTGGTGGCCGAGTTCGGGGCTCGGGCGGTTCCGCACCACAGGATCGTGGCGGAGCCGGCTGACGTGTTCGCCCCCTGCGCGTTAGGCGCGATCATCAACGACGCGACGATTCCTGACCTCAAAGCCGAGCTGGTGGTCGGCGGCGCCAACAACCAGCTCCTCGAACCCCGCCACGGCGATGAGCTGGCACGCCGGGGAATTCTCTATATCCCGGACTACGTGGCGAACGCCGGCGGCGTCACGTTCGGCGGGTCGGTCGAAGTGCTCAAGCTCACCCACGCGGCCGCTGCCGAACGGGTCGAAGCCATTTACGACATAACCCAGGACGTCCTCGAGCAAGCCCGCTCGCTCGGCATTCCCCCGTATCAGGCGGCCGATCGGATGGCGGAGGCACTGATAGGCGGTAAGACGGTAAGACGTGGGTTGTCAGGATGAACGGGATAAACCAAGAGGGCGCCGGATTTCACCGACGCCCTCTTACCGGCTTACCGTCCTACCGACTTACGCCTACTTCTTCACCTCGGCGAGGGCCAGCAGCGTCCGCTGAGTGCCGCTCCGCTTGAGCAGATCCAACGCCGTCGCCAACTGGTCGTCGTACTTGGTGGAGCGCCGAAAGGCCGCCGAGTCGCCAAAGGCCAGGCTGGCCACCCGCTGCTCGATCGCGCGGTCGACAAAGGGCATCGCCGCGTCGTACTGCGGCCGGGTTACGCTCACCTTGGCTTTCTGGAGCCGGTCGAACAGCTTGTCGCGCCAGGCCTGTTGCACCGTGAAATCGTACTTGACCGTGGGCTTGAGCTCGAGCGCGGTCGAGTAGACGGCCACATACCACTGGGCCTGCTGCGCGCCCAGAGCCCGAACGAAGTCGCGCTCGGGAGCCGGCAGCGTGTCGAGTGCGACCGCGATGTCCGGCGTGACTCCGCCGCCGCCGTAGATCGTCCGGCCCGCGTCGGACTTGAAGACCGGCCGCTTGTGCTTGGTCGTATCGGTGGACGAGCTGTCGTTGGCGTATTCGACAAACCGTTCGTCCCCGAGCCGGTCGTGATCGGCCTGGATCGAGCGGCCGCTCGGCGTATACCACTTTCCAGTCGTCAGCTTGACCGCCCACCCACCCTCGAGCGGGAAGAGCGTCTGGACCAGACCCTTGCCGAAGGAGACCGTACCTACGACCAGCGCCCGATCGTGGTCCTGCAGGCTCCCTGCGACGATTTCCGAGGCCGACGCGGTGTAGCCGTCAACCAACACCACAATGGGCATCGAATCCACGATCGAGGGCCGGTTTGCGCGGTAGATCTCGGGCTGCCGGCCCCGGTGACGGACGCTGGCGAGCTCGGCCCCGGGCCGCTCGAACAGGTTGCTGATCTCGAGCGCCTGATCCAGGCTCCCGCCGCCATTGCCCCGGAGGTCGATAATGAAGGATTTCGCGCCCTGCTCGCGGAGCCTGAGGAGCGAGCGCTCGACGTCGCCGGCGGCCGATTCGTTGAAGCTCTGGAGCGGGATGTAGCCGGTCCGGCCCTCGAGCGTCACGGCGTATGGCACGGCCGGCACTTTGACGATCGCGCGGGTGAACTTGGTCTTGATCGGCTGCGGCAGGCCGGCGCGGGCGAAAGTGACCTCGACCTGCGTCCCCGGCGTGCCGAGAAGCTTGTTCGACACTTTGTCCAGGGACCAACCGGTCACAGCGGACGAATCGACAAACACGATCCGGTCACCCGCTAAGACCCCCCCCGATTCACCTGGGGCGTTCGGGAACACGCGCGCAACGATAATCGCGCCGTCCTGGCTCTCGATCTGCATCCCGACCCCGCCGTAATTGTTGCGGAGGGTTTGGCGCTGAAACGAGGCCAGTTCTTCCGGGGAATAGAGATCCGCGTACGGATCCTTGAGATTCCTGACCATTCCTCGGGCGGCTCGCTCATAGAGGTCCGAGCGGGAGAGGGAATCCACGGCACTCTCTTCCACTTTCTGGAGCACCTGGGCGAACAAACGGGCGGAATCGGTCGGGCTTCGGCTCTGGAGGTGGAACGCGCCGACCACGAGGGGAAGCCCAAGGACGGCTGTGGCGGCAAAGAAAACGTGCTTACGACGCATGCGCGAACACTCCGCGATAGGGACGCCGCCAGAGGCGGCAAGGGGACCCCGTCGCAGGGTTCGAGCCACACCCCGCCGGGGCCCCCTTCTATTAGTAATAGCGGCTTACGTTAATCGCCAATGAGAGGGATGCGCTGCGGAGGGGGACGGTCGCGCCGGCCTATTTCCTCAAGATTTCCTCGAAAAACGCCAGCACCCGCGGGTCATCGGATTGGCCCAGCCAGAACAGGGCTTTTCTGCGGACTCCGGGGTCGCGATTGGTCCGCGCGGCCCGCATCAGGACGGGCACGCCCTGGTCTTTGGGTAGCTGCGACAGGCCGAATACCGCCTGCTCGCGGATCTCCCTGTCTTCTGAGTCGTCGTCGACGAGATCGGTGAGTCCCTTGGTTGCGGCGTCGCCGGCTTGCTGGCTCAGCCAGAACACGGCCGAGGATCGGGACCGACGCGGCGCCCGGTCGTCCCGCGCGATCGCGAGCAGGGCCGGCCACGTGGTGACGCTGTCGGCGAGCGTGGGCGGAAAGATCAGGTCATCGCTTCCTGAGTTCCGCGAGTCTTTGGCGAGAGCGAACAGCCCGTCCACGGCCTGTCGAGCCGCCACCGTGCCGAGGTCGGTCGTCGTGCCTAACGGGGAAGGCCAGTCCCCGCCGACGTAGGTGCGGGCGGACCGGACCATTCCATCCCGAACCCGGAAAGCCACCCGCACCGGCCCATCGACGCAGGCCCGCTCCCGCCAGTTCTTCGCCCGTCCCGACCAGTGCGAATCGTCGGAGTTGTAGGTGATGAAGTCCCCCTCGCCGTGGCCCCGGGTCCGGTCTCGGATGAAGGTGCGGCCGTCCCCGCAAACCCCGTCGCGCGCGGCGAACGCGATTCGAACCTCTCCATCCGGCGCCGAAGTAACCCGCTGCGCCAGCGACTGCCCCGCCATGGGGCTCGAGACCAGCGCGACTGCTAGCGCGCTCCAGCTGACTGCCCGCATGTTTAGGCCTCCTTACCCTCGGTCCCAGTCCCGTTCGCGAGTCGCCGGTCCTATTGCTTGTCCAACAAATCACTCAACAGCTGTGCCACCCGCGGATCATTGGATTGCGAGAGCCAGAACATCGCCTTCTTGCGGAGCTCACGATCCTTCTCGGTCTTCGCGATCAGGATCAAGCGATCGACCGCGGCTTTTTCGCTCCGCTGCGAGTAGGTGAAGATCAGCTGCTCCCGGATATCGCGATCGCCGATCCGGTCGTAGAGCGCGAACAGCTCGGGAAGCGACGCATCGCCCTGGCCGGCCCAGAAGATTGCCTTCTTGCGGATCTCGAGGTCCTGCGTTGCGCTGGCGGCGATGTCGAGCAGCCACCGCAAATTCTCTTTGCCGCCCTGCTGCGAGATCGAGAAGATGACCTTTTCCTTGAGATTCCCGTCGCGCAGGCTGGCGAAGAGCTGGCGAAGAAATGCGCCGCCCTCGTCATGATCGCTCTGCCCGATCCAGAAGATCGCTTTCTCGCGGAGGTCGCTCGGATTGGCGGCCTTGAGCGCGTAATCCCGGAGCGCCTGCTGCGCTTTGGGCGAGTCGTGCTGCGACAGCGCGAAGAGCGCCTTCTCCTGCAGCTCCGGATCGTTCGAGCCGCGAAGGATCGAATCGAGGGCGACGACGGCATGTTCGCCGCCGGACTGGGAGAGCCAGAACACGGCTTGGCCGCGGACCTCAGGATCCGGATCACTGCGGGCGGCCGCGAGCAGCATCGATTCAGATTCGGCACCCGAGTGCTGTGAGACCAGGAAGATGGCCTTCCGGCGCAGGCAGACTGAGCCGCTGTCGCGGCGGGCAAGCACTCGGCGAAGAATCGGGAGCGCCTTGTCCTCGTCCATCTGGAGGAGGGCGTTGAGAGCCGCCATCCGATCGTCGTCTTCCTCGCCGCGGTCGCAGGAGCGCTCCCGCCTGGCATGCTCGCGATCTCGCCGGGCCTGGTCGCGGTCGCGGCTCGATTGGTCTCGGTCCCGATCGCGCCCTCGGCGAGCTTCCTCGAGCTCGCGCTCGCGGTCTCGGCGGGCCTCTTCGCGATCGGCCTTCGCCTCGTCCGGATCGACATCCGCCGCGGTCCTCGCCTTGCGTTCGATCTCCGCTGCCGCGCGCGAGTCTCCTGATTGCGCCAGCCTCGAGCGGATCCGCGTGACCAAAGACTCCGCATCACGCCGCGTGCCCGCATCGGGGAACCGCTTCTGTTGCTGCTCGAGCGCGGTGAGGCCCGCCACGAGCGACGAGTGATTCCCGACTCGGTATTGCGCGTACGCCTGCCAGTAATAGGCATCGGCCGCGTAGGTCGAGCGTGGATACTCCGCGGGGATCCGGGCGAAGAGCGTCGCGGCCTGGGCGTAGCTTCCGTTGTTGAGGAGACGGCGGGCCCCGCGATACAGCGAGTCGGCCGGATCCTGTTGAACCCAGGGAGCCGGCGGCTCGGTGTCGAAGCCGGGCGTGGCCCACGATGCTGCCTGGTCCAGCCCAATGCGCGCGGCGGAGAAGGCGAGATCGAGCGCGGACAGCGTGATGGCCGGCACGAACCGCACGGCCTTTCGCGCCAGCTCGGCCTGAGCTCGGCCGAGCGCGGCGATCTCGGCGGTGGTTCCGCTCAAGTCCACCGTTATCCGTTGGGCTGCGGCCCCAGTTGCGGGAGTCGCCAGCGCGAGCAGGAGCAGTCGGTATCGCATCGTAGGTTCCTTGGTCTCGAATCTATGTTAGGCGGTCGGCCCGGCCGGAATGGCGTTACGCAGGCGCGATCGGATTTCTTTGTGAGCCATCCCATCGTTGATCAGCTCGCGATCCTCGGCGCCGGCGTGCGGCTTGAGCTGCGCGATCTGCACCAGAATCGTCTCCAGGTCCTCGAGCAACCGCTTGAGCTTCGGATCGGTAAGTCTCGGCGAATCGAGCAAGAGCCGGGTGTCGCTGAGCAGATCCCGGGTCGTATGGATGAACTCGGAGTCGGCCTTTTGGGTCGACAGGTCGGTGAGCAGGTTGTCGATTCGGCTCAGGTGCATCGTCGCGACGAGCTGCATCGCGAGCTGAGAGCGCTCGCTGGTGCGATCGGTTCCGGCAACCGTGACCGGCGGTGTCACGGCCTTGGTCTGGAGGCCGCTCCACCTTCCAATGCCGATGCCGAGGGCCAGGATGGCGGCAATTCCCATCCCGATGGCCAGCCACGGCCGGCCTAGTCGGATGCTGGGTGCTTCCCGAATGTCGACGACTCTCGGACTCGCGGCGCTGCGGCGCGCCTGAATGGCCTGCCACATCGCCTCGCGCGGCGGCTCGGGCGGTGGGTTGTACTCTTTCGCGGCTTGGTCGAGAAACTCGTCAAAACGATCGTCGGTCATTGAACCCACTCTCCTTCGAAAGCTCCCAAGGCACTGCGCAGCTTGGCGCGGGCACGTGAGAGCTGGGCTTTTGAAGTTCCTTCCTGAATGCCGAGGGCGTCCGCGATCTCGACATGGGTATAGCCCTCGACATCGTGCATCACAAACACCGTCCTGTATCCGGTAGGCAGCCGATCTATCGCTTGGTGGAGCCGGATCTTGAGGTCCGGTTCCGCGCGCCGCTCCGGGATGGTCACCCCCTGAGCATCATCGAGATCGACCTCGCGGGTCCGCTGGCGCTTCACCTTCCGCTGGCCGTTCAGCACCACTGAGATCGCGATGCTCGTGATCCAGGTCGACAGCTTCGCCTCGCCTCGAAAAGTCCCCAGCCGATCGAACACTCGGACGAACGTGTCCTGAGTGTATTCCTGGGCCAGGTCTTGGTCGCCAACCATTCGGTAAGCAGTCCGGTAGACTCTGTCCACGTGCGTGTCATAGAGCTCACGCTCAGCTTGGGGGTCGCCGGCCATCACCCGGCCGACTAACTCAGTCGATGGCACCTTGCTCCGGAGCGAAGGTCATTGCGAACTCTGGCCTATGAGAGCTGGGATGAGAAGAAATGGTTGCGCGTCCGAGGCCTCCGAAGGCGGGGAACGAGGCTGTAAAGTGGGGATGTTGCAGCCGATAACGTCGTAAAGGGCGTAGGTATACTGCCCGTGGTCTCTACGACTCGTTGCGTCGCCGGGTCGGGTTGGTTTGAATGACTGGTTCATTTATACTAAGTGTCATGAGAGTCAAAAACCCCGACCGACTCGCCGCTATCGCCACTGCCGCTACTGACGAGTTTATCTCCCACGGCTATACCCTCGCCAAAGTGCATGACATCGCCCGCGCTGCCAGCATAAGCGCCGGTACCGTCTACCTTTACGCAGCGGATAAAGGGGCCCTCTTCGAGCTCGCGCTCCGCCGCGCCCTCGGAGATCCCACGGTCGAACGGCCTCCACTTCCATTCCGCCGTGCCACCGGGAAAAAACTTCTCGAGATTCTGACCACCTCGCTGAGCGAGATCGCTCACTTCCCGCACCTCTGGCTTGCCTGTGAGCGCCGAGACGTCGAAGATGCGGCCGAGGAGTACGACGGGATACTTCGCGAAATTGCCAGGTGGCTCTTGCGGTATCGGCAGGCGGTCTTGCTCATTGAGCGAAACCGGAACGATTGGCCTGATGCTCATATGCTGTTTTACGAGCATGTCTGGTTCGAGCTCCATCGGCGGCTGGCTCAGTATCTCGACGCCAGGATCCGCGCGACCTATTTAGCCCCGATCAGCGACCCCTATCTCCTCGCCCGGTTTGTTCTGGACGGCCTGGCCGGCTTCCTGGTGATCGGACCGATCGGGACCGGATCCGGCGACGATGAGGCTGCTCTCGAAACCTTCATCGCGCAACTACTCGGTCGGGCCTCGCTGCCGTTAGGGCACGGCGGTCCACTCCCGGCCTAACCGCGCGAGGACCCCGCCGTAGATCTCGATCGCGTCCCACAGATTCTTGAGCCGCAGGTTTTCGTTCTCCGCGTGCTGGTTGTTGTCGTGGTTCGCGATCGGCAGCGTCACGAGCGGCGTCCGCAACACTTCAGCAAAGTGGTAAAGCGGAAGGCTGCCGCCCAAAGTCGGGAGCCTGATCGCCGGCCGACCGAGGGCCGCGTCGACAGTCCGGAGCAACGCTTTCGCGCCCGCGCCGTCCATCGAGGCGCGGACCGAAGGATAGCCGCCCGACCAGATCAGCTTGATCACCCGCGGATGGTTCCGGAGCGTGGCCGAGTCGGGATCGGTGCGAACGATGGTGTAGCCCCTGGCTCCGATGTGTCGCTCGACCAGGCCCTGAACCCGTTCGGGGGTCTGGTCGGGCACGAGCCGCAAGTCGACGTACGCCTCTGACCGGGTCACGATCACGTTCGCTCCCCAGGCGCCCGCCTGGCCGCCCCGAAGCCCGCCGATATTGAGGGCCGGCTGGCTGATTCTCTCCGCCAAGCTCTGCGGCGCGCTCTCCGTCCGGCCGAGGCGGAGCTCGCCTTCGAGCTGCGGTTCGACCGGTGGAATCGAGGCGAACGCCGCCCGCTCGCTCGCCGTGAGCGGCCTCACGTCGTCGTAGTAGTTGGCGACCAGGATCTTCCCCTCCTCGTCCCGCATGGAGGCGAGCAGGTTCACCATCATCGCGTTAGGGTTGGGCGCCCAGTTGCCGTAGTGCCCGCTGTGGAGCGGCCGGGCAGGCCCGTAGATCGTGAGCTGCAGCCCGATCACGCCGCGCACGCCGAAGACGATCTGGGGCCGGCGCGACTGATGCACCGGCCCGTCGCAGAAGATCCAGAGGTCCGCGGCGAGAAGGTCCTTGTACTTCTCCAGGATGGCCCGCAAGTGGTCGGAGCCGGCCTCCTCTTCGCCCTCGAAGAAGAGCTTGAGGTTCACGCTGGGCGGCAGGCCGGCGGCCTTGAGCGCGTCGAGCGCGGCGAGCACACCGATGATCGGGGCCTTGTCGTCGCTTGCGGAGCGAGCGTAGATCCGGTTCTCGGGATCGAACCGCTGGCCGCTGCCGGTGAGCGGCACGATCTCGCCGCCCTCTGCGAGAGAGCGGCTCCGGAGCACCGGGGTCCACGGATCGCCGGTCCACTGCGACCGGTCAACCGGCTGACCGTCGTAGTGCGCGTAGATCACGATCGTCTTGGTCGCGCCGGGGGTCTTGAGCTCGCCGTATATCGAAGGCGGCGCTCCGTCGACCTCGAGCAACTGCCCGGTGATGCCCCGCCTCGCCATCATCGCCAGGATCTGCCGGGCGTTCCTCTCGATATTGGGGCGGTCGGACGCGACGTTAGGGATCGCCAGCAGTTCGACGAACTCCTGGACGATGCTCGCGGCGTTCGCCTCCCGGTATGCCCGCACCTTGTCGCGGACCTGGTCGGCCGACTGGGCGGCCGCCGGGATCGAGACCGCGCCTAACATCCCGATCGAGAAGATCCACCTGGTCCGCATCAGTCGAGCTCCGTGGTTGGTCGAACGACGAGCCGGCGTCCCCTCATGGAATCGGACCCCGAGTCAGCCGATAAAAGAGGACCGCGGCCCGCTTTGTCAGCATCGGCAGCGCGCTCAGGTCCGCGGTCTCCTTGGCGGTATGATCGTCGTGTCCCGCGAGCCCAATCCCGTCGATCGCCATGGGGACGATACCCGAGGTGAATGACACGTCCGCGGCACCCGCCCGCATCGGGTCCGTAGCGGCCACGGAATCGAAGCCAAGGTCGCGGCTGACCTGATCGTAGATGCTGAGAAGCCGGCGGTTGCCGTCGGTCGGTGGGAGGGGTGGATATCCGTCGTCGAAAGTCAGGACGGCCGATGTGTGCGGCAGCGACTGCGCTGCGATGGATTGCATAATGCTCTTCGTCTCAGCGAGCTGAGCCGGCGACAGAATCCGGAGGTCGCCTTTCGCCAGCATGTGCTCGGCGATGATATTGTCCTTGCCGAACGCCGTCCCGCGGGTGCCGGTCGAGTCCAAGCCTACCGTGGTGCCGCCGAGCGCGATGCCGGGGCTGAACGTGAGATACTGCTGTCCCGCCAGCCGCTCTCGAAACCCGTTGAGGATGCGAGCGGTTTCGAACACCGCTCCCGGCCCAAACTCCTCGCGAAAGATCTGTGACGAGTGCGCCGCGGTCCCGGTGACGCGCAAAGTCCACGACGTGTAGCCGCGCCGGGCGATGACCGCCTTCCTCGGGTCGCCGGATCCGTCCTCGAACCCGATCGCGACGTCGCTCCTCTTGGCCGCCAGGAGCAGAGAACGCCGAGCCAGCTCGCGCGGCTCGCCGGGAGCCTCCTCATCCCCGGTCATGATCACGGTCACGTTCATGTTGTCGAGGAGCCCGGCGGCTTTCAGCGCCTTCAACGCCTGCACAATGATGACATCGCCGCCCTTCATGTCGATGATGCCGGGCCCGCGGGCGGTTGTCGCATCGATCCGTTCGAACCGCTGAAACGGACTGTCCTCCTCGAAGACGGTGTCGAGGTGGCCGATCAGCAGAAGCCTGGTCCCCTTGCCGTTGTGCTCGGCGACGAGATGGCCGGCGCGTTTGAAAGGCCCGCCGTCTTCCCATCGCGTTGTAAACGAGAGCGCGTCCAGCTCCGCCCGAAGCACCCGGCCCACCTCGCGAACGCCGGCCAGGTTGAGGGTACCGCTATTGATGTTCACGATCCGCTCGAGGAGGGCTTCCGCCTCGGCGTTGTGGATGTCGATGAAGCGGACCAGCGCGGGCTCCGCGCCGGCCGGTGACGGGCGTTGGGCGCTGAGCGGGCTGTGCAGGGCGACGAGACCACAAAGCGCGAACCACCGACTGGTCATGACAGGTGTCCTCACGATTCAAGAGGCGAAAGATACCCGATCGCCGTATGTTATCGACTCGACCATGATCTCCTGGCCTCAGCGATACGACCCTCTCGGCTCACCGCTCCTCTCGGCGGCGGTCGCGGCGTTGCCCATTGTGGCGCTGCTCGGCTCGCTGGCCTGGCTCCGGCTCCGGGCGCCGGTGGCGGCTGCGATCGGGCTGGCGGCGGCCCTCCTCCTTGCGGTCGTCATGGTCGGAATGCCGCCGAAGATCGCGATCGCGAGCGCAGCCTTCGGCGCGGCCTACGGCCTCTTTCCGATCGGCTGGATCGTTCTCAACGTGCTGTTTCTCTACCGGCTCGCCGCGGACCGAGGATTGTTCGACGTGCTCCGCCGCAGCATCTCGTCGCTCACCGACGACCGGAGGCTGCAGCTCCTGCTCATCGCGTTCAGCTTCGGCGCGTTCGTGGAAGGCGCGGCCGGATTCGGAACGCCGGTCGCGGTGACCGGCGGGCTTCTGATCGCGCTCGGCTTCTCACCGCTCCAGGCGTCGGGTCTCTCGCTGATCGCCAACACCGCTCCGGTCGCGTTCGGAGCGTTAGGCACGCCGATCGTCGCACTGCAAGCGGTCACCGGGCTCGACCTCCATGAGCTGAGCGCGCAGGTCGGCCGCCAGCTGCCGTGGTTCTCGCTGATCGTCCCGTTCTGGCTCGTGTGGGCATACGCGGGCTGGCGCGGTATGGTCGAGGTGTGGCCCGCCGTGCTCGTGGCCGGCGCGTCCTTCGCCATTCCTCAATATCTCATGGCGACGCTCCACGGTCCCTGGCTCGTGGACGTCGTGGCGGCGATGAGCTCGATCGCGGCGCTCGCCCTGTTCCTCAAGGTCTGGCGTCCGGTTGGAGCGCGGCAGGACGACAACCGGGCTGCGCGGCAGGCACCCGCGTCCATCCGGGCATGGGTGCCTTGGGCCATTCTCAGCGTGCTCGTGTTTCTGTGGGGACTACCGGTCATCAAGGGCGCCCTCAACGCCGTCTCCTCGCCGAAGTTGCCGGTGCCCATGCTCGACCAAGTGGTCCAGCGAGTTCCGCCGGTGGTGCGCGTGCCCCAGGCCGAGGCCGCCGTGTTCACGCTCAACTGGCTCTCGGCGACGGGCACGGCGATCCTGGTCGCCGCCCTGCTCACCGCGGCGGTTCTCCGCTATCGGCCGGGCGAGGTCCTGCGCGCGTACGGCCTCACGCTCAAGGCGGTCCGGGCGTCCCTCCTGACCATCGCCCTGATGCTCTCGCTCGGATACCTAACGCGGTACAGCGGGCTCGACGCGATTCTGGGCCTCGCCTTCGCGCGGACCGGTATGTTCTACCCGTTCTTCGGCACGCTGCTCGGCTGGCTCGGGGTGGCCCTGACGGGCTCGGACACGTCGTCCAACGTCCTCTTCGGCAGCCTCCAGCGGATCACTGCGGAGCAACTCGGGCTCAATCCGGTGCTGATGGCGGCGGCCAACTCGTCGGGGGGCGTCATGGGCAAGATGATCGATGCGCAGAGCATTGTGGTCGCGGGCGTGGTGACGCGCTACGAGGGGAGAGAGGGTGAGATTCTCCGGTACGTCTTCTTCCACAGCATTGCGCTGGTGACCCTGATGGGCTTGCTCGTGAGCGCCCAGGCGTGGCTCGGACGCTGAAACTCCGAGCCGGGCGGGGTCGTACGCCAGGCGGTACATTTGGATACAATTCCGAATACCAATCGTAGCCCGAGGAGGTACCTGTGCCCGTCCCGCGTTTCGCGTTCCGGCTCGCCCCGTTTGTTGCCGGCGCCGGATTGCTCATGTCGCCGGTGCCGGTCCACGGCCAGGCCAAAGTGTCCCCGGCGGTGCCCCAGGCCGCCGCGCCGACCCGGGGACTTCGGGACAAGGCCGAGCTCGAGGCCTTTCTCGACGGCGTGATGACGGCCGATCTGGCGGCGCACCATGTCGCGGGCGCCACCGTGTCGGTGGTGAAGGACGGCCAGCTTTTCTTTGCCAAGGGTTACGGATACGCCGACGTCGATCAGCGGAAGCCGGTCGATCCCGAGAAGACGATGTTCCGGGTCGGGTCAATCAGCAAGCTGTTCACGTGGACGGCCGTGATGCAGCTGGTCGAGCAGGGGAAGCTCGATCTCAACAAGGATGTGAACGAGTACCTCGACTTCAAGATCCCGGCGACGTTTCCGCAGCCGATCACGCTCACCAGCATCCTCACCCATACGCCCGGCCTCGAGGAGGATGGGCGTGATCTCTTCACCGAAGATCCGAACCACATATCGCCAATGTCGAAATGGCTTCCGGCGCACATGCCTGCTCGTGTCCGGCCGCCAGGGGTGTACGCCTCGTATTCCAACTGGGCCACCGCGCTGGCCGGCTATATCGTCGAGCGGGTGTCGGGCATGCCGTGGGAGGAGTACATCGAGAAGCACATCTACGTCCCGCTCGGCATGACGCAAACCACGGTTAGGCAGCCGCTCCCGGCCCAGTTCGCGGCCGACATGTCCCAAGGGTACCGGTACGCGGCCGGCCGGTTCGTGCCCCAGAAGTTCGAGATCGTGACCGGCGCGGCTCCGGCCGGATCGGTCAGCTCGAGCGCCACCGACATGGCGAAGTTCATGATCGCGCACCTCAACAACGGCGAATACAACGGGCAGCGGATTCTCTCGGATGCGTCGGCGACATTGATGCATGCGCGGCTCCACGGCCATGATCCCCGGATTCCGGGATTTGCCCACGGCTTCTATGAGCAGAGCAGTCACGGCCTCCGGCTGATCGGTCACGGCGGCGACACGGGGTGGTTCCACAGCGATCTCGCGCTGCTCTTGAGCGAGAAGGTCGGGGTGTTCGTGAGCTACAACACCGACAAGGGCGGCGAGCTCAGCTTCTTTTCGTTCCTCCAGACCTTCCTCGATCACTACTATCCGGAGCCGCCGACCAAGGTGGCCACGCTTCCCACCGCCAAGGCCGACGCCAAGCGCGTCGCGGGCGAGTATCTCCTCAACCGGATGAGCTTCACCACGTACCAGAAGATCCTCTCGCTGGCTGGTGGGATCCCGGTCGCGGCGGACAGTGACGGCACGATCATCGTCAAGTCTCCGTTCGGCGACATGCGGATGGTCGAAGTCGATACGCTGCTCTTCCGGAGCGAGCTCGGCGGCGAGCTCCTCGCGTTCCAGGCCGATGCATCCGGGAAAGTCACCCATGGCTTCATGAGCATGGCGCCCATGATGGTCATGGATCGCCAGTCTGCGCTCCATTCTCCGAGACTCCACCAGGTGATTCTCATTGGTGGACTTCTGCTGTACGTCGGGCTCTTGGTCGCCGCGCTGGTCCGGGTCTTCCACCGGCCGCGCACGCCGGGGCTTCCGGGGCGGGGCCTCCTGGTCGGCGTCGCCGCGGCGAATGTCCTCTTCGTGCTCGTGCTGGCGTCGACGGATCTGCAGGGGATCTTCCAGGGGAAAGAGACCCCGCTCAAGATCGCCCTCGTGTTCCCGGTGATCGGCGCGCTGCTCACGTTAGGCGCGCTCTGGGCGGTGATCGTCCGGTGGCGGGGAGGGCTCGGGACCTTCTTCTCGCGGATCGCGTACACTCTGGCCGTGCTGGTCGCGCTCCTGTTCGTGTGGTCGCTCAACACGTGGAATTTGTTGGGCTGGAGGATGTAGGAAGACGGCAGGACGGCAGGGTTGGGCAATTCACGATCTGTCATTCCGAGCGGTAGTGGGGATCTACTCCGCGTGGCTCGGATTCCGCGACCTAGATTCCTCGCTTCGCCGGAATGACA
>JBDTOH010000027.1:0-21621 GCA_039933355.1 Gemmatimonadota bacterium
CGGTTCGAGAAGCTCCTTGCCGTGGCCCACCAAGTGAAGGTGCGTCACGGCTGGGGCAAGGAAGCGGTCTGGGCGCCTTCGGCGCTGCCGATCCTCATTCGCGTGGCCGGTGACTCCGGCCGGCGCATCTCCGCGATTCTCGCGCTCCGCTGGAGCGACTGGCTTCCGACCGAGGGGACCAACGGCAAGCTCCGGTGGCGGGCTGCCTCGGACAAGAGCGGGAAAGACTGGGTGGTGCCGGTGAGCCCGGCCGTCGAAACCGACCTCTCGCTCGAGCTCGAGCGCCGCGGCACGGACGTGGACCCGGACGGGTTGATCTTCCCGTCGCCCAACGACGTGGCTAAGGCGCTGAGCCTTCCGGTGGTCACGGGGTGGCTCCGGCAGGCCGAGAAGTTAGCCGACCTGGAGCCGATGGACCGGGGCGCGTGGCACCCATTCCGCCGGATGTGGGCCTGCCAGCGGAAGCATCTCCCCGCCAAGGATGTGGCCGCGGCCGGCGGATGGCGGGACGTTGGGGTGCTCCAGTCAGTCTATGAAGCGGCAGACCAAGAAACGTTAGAGGCGGTGGTGACCGGCGGGCGGCGGGTAAAGGGGATTTTGCGATGATAAACAACCCAAAGTGTCCCACCAAAGTGTCCCACTCTGAGTTAAGTCCAACTGGCCCCGATGGATTCGAACCATCATTCTCAGATCCAAAGTCTGATGTCCTGCCATTGGACGAGGGGCCACCGATGCGGCGGGAAATCTCCTCGCACCCCACCCCTCTAGTCAAACACCCTACCCGCCGTCAGGCTACTCACGCCGTCCGGGTCGCGATGACCGACCCGTGCTTCTTCCCAAGCATCATCTTCGCGTCGTCCCGGCCGCGCTCATCCCGATAGACGGCAAACACCGTCGAGCCCGACCCGCTCATCCGGCACAGCATCGGGCTCGTGTTCGCGAGCGCCTCGAACGCCGCGCGCACCGCCGGCACTTTCCCGAATACGTGGGACTCGAAGTCGTTGCCGGCCATCCGGGCGACATCACTCCACCGCGACAGCGCGTCCAGGTCGAGAGCGAGCGCGCCTCTGGGCGCGGCTCCAACGCGGCCCTGATCGAGCCAGCGATATGCATCCAGCGTGGAAATCCCCACCGGTGGCGTGAGCAGAAGAACGGCAGCCGCCGGGAGCGCGGGAAGGCGGAGGAGGCGCTCGCCGTGACCCCACCCTAACGCGAGGGGTGCGCCGCTCAGCAGAAAGGGCACGTCCGAGCCGAGGCGCGCGCCGTAGTGGAACAGCTCATGGCGGGGGACTACGTTGCCGGCCAGTTGATTGACCCCTTCGAGCACCGCGGCGGCGTCGCTCGATCCTCCGCCGAGCCCCCCCTGAACCGGGATCTTCTTCATCAGCTTGATACGAACGCCGAACTCGCCTCGAACGGCTCGGAGCACAGCCTGCGCCGCTCGATATGCCAAATTCTCCTCCGGTGGTCCAAGGTCGGCGCCCTCGACCTCGAGCGCGATCCCGGAGGCCGTCCGCTCGACGGTTACGGTGTCAGCCAGATCGAGCCGGCAGAAAACGGTCTCGATCCCGTGAAACCCGTCACTTTCCAGCGCCAGCACCCGAAGGAGAAGGTTCACCTTGGCCGCGGCGGCCATCGTCACGACCTCGGTCATGGCTTGGTTTGGCGCGCGGCCTTGAGGTCGATCGGCGTCTGGGTCAGCGACCAGAGGCCGAGCAAGGTGATCGGGATGTACGTGGTGATGTGATACGTGAGACCGTAGCTCACGGCGGGTCCCGCCGCGACGCCGAACGTGCTCAGAATGGCCTTGATCACACCTTCGAACACTCCGAAGAAGCCGGGCGTCGACGGCGTCGCGATCCCGAAAACGAGGATGCTCTGCATCAGCATCGCGCCGGAGAACCCGACCTGGATGTCGAACGCCGCGAAGGCGACATAGAACGCGAGACAGTTAACGAGCCACACCGCGAACGACCACAGCACGGCGCCGATGATTCGCCTCGGGGACGACAGCGAGGCGAGGCCTTGCCGGATGCCTTCGACGATCGTGACGAGGCGGTCGGCGAGAGCCTTCGCGGGAATGACCTTTCGGATCAACGCTTCCGCCTGGAGCGGAAAGAAGAGCACCGAGAGCACGGCCACGAGCAGGATGGCGCAGAGGATCGCACCCCGCGACGCGACCGCGCTCATCTTGATGCCCGCGATCGTTGCGTCCGCAGGGATGCCCGCCGTCGTCAGGCTGATCAGCAACAGCGCCACGACGACGATTGCGTCGAGCAGCCGCTCGACCACGAGAGACGAGAGCGCGCTGGTGAGCCGGACCGGCTCGAGTCGGTTGATCGAGTACGCCCGGAGGAACTCGCCGGCGCGGAGGGGTAGCAGGTTGTTCGCCATGAACCCGATCGCGATCGCGTGCCAGAGGCTCCGGTAGGGAATCGGTTGATCCTGGTCGCTCCGCAGCAGCAGGCGCCACCGGAACATCCGGAGCACGAAGGTGAACGTGGCGAGGAGGACGGCAATGATGATTGGAACCGGGTGGGCTGTCCGAGCTCGTTCGATGACCTCCGAAAACGAGACCCCTTTCAGGGTCCACGCGAGGAGCGCCACGGTGATGGCGATCCCGACGACGGTCGTGACCACGCGGCGGATCTGGTTCGGAGCCGCCGGGGGCGACGCGCTAGTCTGCAAGGGCGAGGGGGACCAGATCCATGAGCTCCAGGAGGAGCGGATCGAGATGGTCGAGCCGGTGATGCTGGTTGAGCTGCTCGACCAGTGCTGCGCGGACCGTCGAGGCTCGCTCAAGCGCTCGCCGGCCGCGATAGAGGAGCGTCTCGATGGCGACCACATCCGACTCGGGGGCCGTGTCCGCAATCGGCCTTGCCCCGGGGGGCTCGGCGAGCAAAGTCTCGATCGCGACCGGTTCGTGCTGGAGGCGGTGCAGGGTGGAGAAGCTGCGCTCGAATGCGTTCCATTCCGGCGGAGCTGTTACGCTCGGCGCCGGACTCGAAAACAGGAGCGACTCGATCGGGACGATCTCGGAGTCGTCGAGCGCGAGGTCGAGGCCGGCTGCGACGACCGGAGGCTTCGCCTCGGCGCCTAACGCTCGGAGCCGGCCGGCGATCGGCTCGAGCTCCGCCGGGAGCTGGGCGGTCGCATGCGCCTGCGCGGCCACGGCGATGGTATCGGCGCTCCGGCGCAGGAGGCCGGCGAAGGCGACATGGTCCGCACGGGCGCGCTCCTCGGCGACGGCGTCTCGGATCGCTGCGAAGAGCTCCGACAACGGATGGCTGGGCGAGCCGGCCCGGTCCAGGGCGCGCACCTGATGGAGCAGCGCGAACAACTGGAGGTCCTGGGCCGCCGAGCTCCCGGCCGCGCCGAGCTGGTCGCTCGCCTGACGGAGCCGGTCGGCGACGCTGACGAGCTCGATGGTCCGATCGCCGGACTGCTCGCCGGTCGATCGAGGCGCACCGCGGGTGACCACCGGCGCCTGGTCCCCCGCGCCGAACAGCGATTCGATCGGAACGACATCGTCCTCTCGCCCAAAAATCGCGAGCAGCGTTCCGCCGACTTCGGCCGGCTCGGGCGCCGTCGGATCGGGTCGGCCCCGATCTCTCACGTCTTGGGCCAATCGGGAAAGAGCGGCCCCGGCGGCTCTGAGGCCGCGGGACGCCCCGGGAGGCGATGGCCGCCCGTCGCGGAGGTCGGAAATAACCAGCTCGACCGCGTCGAGAAGCTCGGGAAGCGGCACCAGGTTCGGGAGTGACCCGACACCGCGCAACGGCTGCAGCCGGCGGAGGACCGATTCGAACGCGTCGGTTACCTGGAGGCGGTCGATCGCTTGGGCCGCGTGCTCGAGGGTGCCCGCGACCAGCGCAGCCTCGCGCGCCACGAATGCCCGGATGCTCGGGGCGAGCCCGCTGGCCGACTCGCGCGGCGCCTTAGGCTCCGTGGCCGCCACGCCCGCGAGGAGCAGCGCCTCGTTCAAGGACTCGGAAAGCTGTTCGGCCGCGTGGGTGTCCTCGTCGTCCCACGTAGCGGCCCGCCGGACGAGACGCTTGAACTCCTCGGTCGCGTCGGCGGCGATCTTCGCGCGATCGGAATCCCAGCGGACTCCGCCGTCTCGGTAGGCCTTTGCGAACTGCTCGAGACTGGCTGCTGCGTGGGCGAAGGCGGCTGGGCCCGCCATAAGGGCGGCTCCGCGAAGCGCGCGGGTCAGCCGGACGAGCTCGTCGCCGTCCGGCGATGAGTGCCGGCCGACAATCAGGCCCAGTCGCTCGAGGTAGTCCGCTGCCTCGAGCGCGAAGAACTGGAGCCGGCCGCCGGGAATCGTCACGGCGCTGTCAGGGGCATGCCCGAAGTGTAGGACGGCCCATAGGGTCGGTCAACGTGAGGTCCGGGCCTCGCTGACGATCCGCCCCATCTCCGCGACCGCTTCGTGCATTCCGGTCATCACGGCCCGGCTCACGATGCTGTGACCGATATTGAGCTCCTCGATCTCGGGAATCGCGGCGACCGGGGCGACGTTGAGATAGGTAAGGCCGTGGCCGGCATGGACCGCCAGACCCAAGCTCTTGGCGAACCTTGCGGCCACGGCCAGCTCTTTGAGCGCCTTGTCGTTTTGCTGCCAGGTATGCGCGTACCGGCCCGTGTGAAGCTCGATCGCGGGGACGTCGAACTCGCGCGCCCGCTCGATCGTGCGCTGCTCGGGGTCGATGAAGAAGCTCACTCGGCAGCCCGCTTCCTTGAGGCGGGCGATCGCTTCGGTCAGCCGGGGATCCTGGCGCCGGAGGTCGAGCCCGCCCTCGGTCGTGACTTCTTCGCGCCGTTCGGGAACCAGCGTGGCTTGGTACGGCCGGAGCCGACAGACCAACGACAGCACGCCGGGACTCAGCGCCAGCTCGTAGTTGGCGACAGTGGCGAGTGTGCCGGTCGTGATCGCCTCGGTCAATCGCTCGAGGTCGACATCCTGAACGTGACGGCGATCCTCGCGAAGATGCGCGGTGATCCCGTGTGCGCCGGCCGTAACGGCGAGGGTCGCAGCGGCGAACGGATCAGGCTCGTTCGTCTTGCGGGCCTGCCGGAGAGTGGCGACGTGGTCGATGTTGATGTAAAGCCGCATGATCATTGCCCGGCGCAAGAAGGTCGTTTTACTTTCGCCTTGGCTCGTCACGGTTGGCCAAGGAGGTACGGAATGCGGGTGCGCGTGCTGCTGTTCGGCGTTGCCCTCGGCGCCTGCTCGAAGTCAGTGCAACAGGTCAACTCGACGGCCGCACCGATGGCTTCCTCGTCGATGGCCGCTCCGATCGCGGTCGCCCAGGCGTTCATGCAGGCGGCCGCGGATAGTAACCTCGCTCAGATGGGGCACCTATGGGGGACCGACCGGGGGCCGGCCGCGACGACCGGAATCCCGAGCGATTGGGAGCGCCGAGTCGTTGTGATGTACTCGTACCTTCGAGGCGGTTCCAGCCGGATCCGGGATGACGGCACCATGGCGTCCGGCAACCGTCGCCATCTTCTGATCGAGCTGAGCCGCGGCGGCTGCGTGAAGCAAGTCCCGATCACAATGGTGCGCACGAGCGACGGCGCCTGGCTGGTCAACGCGGTCGATCTGAATGCCGCCGGCAATCCGAACAAGCCGTGCGACTCGGGATCGCCTTCGAGCAAACCGCCCGAACTTTTGGGCTCGGCTTTGGGTATCATTCGGTCAGCTCGATGAGAATGCCGGCCGTCGATTTGGGGTGGACGAAAGCGATACGGTGTCCACCCGCTCCCCGTCGCGGCGTCTCATCAACGAGGCGGTAGCCCCCGGTACGGCACGCTTCGAGGGCGAGGTCGAGGTCAGGGACCCGGTAGCAGACGTGATGAATGCCGGGACCCCGTTTGGCGAGGAACTTAGCGATAGGGCTGTCGGGATCGGTTGGTTCGAGAAGCTCGACCTCCGACTCCCCAAAAGGGATCGATACGATCGTGGCGCCGTCGGAATGTTCCGGCGGATGGCCGTCCAGCTGGAGGACATCGCTGTAGAACCGCAGCGCCTCCTGGATGCTGGGCACCGCGACACCGATGTGGGCGATCTTGGCGCCGTTTGTCACAGGTTGCTCCACGAGAAGTCGGCCACTGAAAGTAACACAATGGTTGAAAGGATCTTACGCAAATGAGTGAGCAGATCACGCACGTCACCGACGACACCTTCGTTACCGATGTCGAACAGGCCAAGGGTTTGGTCATCGTCGACTTCTGGGCGCCGTGGTGCGGTCCGTGCCGGATTATCGCACCGATGCTCGAGGATCTGGCGAAGTCGTACGAGGGCAAGGCGCATGTCGCCAAGCTCGACGTTGACGCGAACCAGAAGACCTCGATGCGCTTCAACGTCCGCTCGATTCCAACGCTGATGTTCTTCAAGGACGGCAAGCACGTCGACACGGTGGTCGGCCTAGTTCCGAAACAGACGCTGCAGCAGCGGATCGACAAACACCTCGGCGCAAACAGCCCGGTCGGCGGCGCGAACGCGGCGGGCTGACGCGAGAGGCCCGACGCCGGCTGGAAGTTGGAGCGAGAACCGAGGGATCTGCTCTAGGGGTAAACCGCCCCGATGGAGCGGGTCCCTCGCTTTGTGCGGCGGAAACTTTCGTCAGGGGCCGGCGTCAGGAGAATCAGGGTGAACCGCGGCACGCTCTTCGTGGTAGCAACGCCCCTCGGCAACTTAGGCGATCTGTCCCCCCGCGCGGCCGAGGTGCTCCGAACCGTGCACGTCGTCGCGGCCGAGGACACGAGGGAGAGCCGAAAGTTGTTGGACCATGTGGGGGCGCGGGTGCGGCTGACGAGCTATCACGCCCATTCCGCCGACGGCAAGCGGGAGGAAATCCTCGCGGCCTTGGCCGGCGGCAAAGACGTCGCTCTCGTGAGCGACGCGGGCACCCCGACGGTGAGCGACCCGGGCGCCGATCTGATTCGGGACGCGCTCGACGCGGGAAGCAGAGTGATTCCGATTCCGGGGCCGAGCGCGGTGACCACCGCGCTCTCCGGCTCAGGGCTTCCCGCCGACCGGTATCTGTTTCTCGGGTTTCTTCCTCGCAAGGGAGTCGAGCGAGACGAATGGCTCGGCCGGGCGCTGGCAAGCCCGGTCACGGTGGTGGTCTTCGAAGCGCCGGGCCGGGTGGCGAGCTTGCTCGAGGATTGGCAAGCGCTCGGCGGCGGGGCACGGCGGGCAGTCGTGGCGCGCGAGCTCACCAAGATCTACGAGGAGTTCCGATTCGGGACGGTCGACGAGCTGATCGGGAAGCTCGAAGAGGTTCCGCCCCGAGGTGAGTGCACAGTTGTGCTCGAGTCGGCTCCGGTCGCCGATAAGGCCGATGCCGTGGATCCTCGAATCTCGCAGGTGGTGCGCGTATTGCGGGCTCAGGGAGTCGAGCGCCGGACTATCGCGCAGGTGTTGAGCGAGGGCTTTGAGATGCCGCGCAACGAAGCGTATCGCATCAGCATCGGGGAAGATGAATGAGGGAACTGATTCGGAAATCGGAAATTAGAAATCGGACGTCGGCGCGGAGACTTTGGGGCCTTGCCTCCGCAGCGATGTTCATCGCCGCGAGTCTCGGAGCCGTCGGGTCGCTTTCGGCGCAGGAAGAGATGGTCGTGGGACGGCTCCACTACGACGGCGGTGGGGATTGGTATGCGAACCCCTCGAGTCTGCCGAATCTGATCGACGCCATCGGGAAGCGGACCAATCTGCACATGAGCCCGCGCGAAAAGGCGGTCACGCTGGTGGACGACGACCTCTGGGCCATCCCGTTCCTGCACATGACCGGACATGGCAACGTCCATTGGAGCGAGTCCGACCTGGTCACGCTCAGGCGGTACCTCGGTCAGGGCGGTTTTCTTCACATCGACGACAACTACGGGATGGACGAGTCGATCCGGAAGGAGATCGCGCGGCTGTATCCGAGCCGGCCCCTCGTGGAGGTGCCGTTCGACCACCCGGTCTTTCACGCGGTCTATGATTTTCCCAAAGGGCTTCCGAAGATTCACGAGCACGACGGGAAGCCGGCGCAGGGCTTCGGCATCTTCATCGACGGGCGCCTGGTGCTGTTCTACTCGTATCAGACCGACCTGGGTGATGGGTGGGAAGATCCCGACGTCCACAAGGATCCGCCCGAGAAGCACGAGGCGGCGCTCCGCATGGGCGTCAACCTCTTCGTCTACGCGTTAGGGTCCCGCTGATGGCTTCGCTCCGCTCGACGCCCGCAGTCCTTGACCGGCTCGCCGCACCGCTTCGGCGGGTCACCGGCGTCGCCGGCGGCGCGGCCGCGTTAGGCGGGCTCGGCTTGGCGCTCGGTCTCATGGCGTGGCTGGTGCGGGCCGGGGTCACTCGCTCGCCGGGCTGGGTGCTGGTCGCGTGGGGCCTGGCATTGCTCGCCGCGAGCGCCGCTCTGGTGTGGACCCGGCGTGCGCTCTCCGCCCTCACGGTGCCCCGCGTGGCGGCGTGGCTGGAGCGGGGCGGCGGGTGGCGGCCGGGAGCCGTGACCGGTGTGCTCGAAGGGAATCTCGCCGGCACCAGCGCGGGCCTCTACGCCTTTGCCGACGAAAGCTGCGCCCGGGCGCTCGACGCCGATGGAGAGAGCACGTTAGGCGGGCTCCGCCGGCTCGCGGCCCGAGCCCGCGCCGTCGGCGGCGGGCTGCTTGGCCTCGGCGCGGTGGTCTTTCTCGCCGCCGGCCCGGGCCGAAATCCGACCCGCCAGCTCTGGGACCCCGCGGGCGCCTGGGCGATGTTCGTGGCTCCGGTCTCGCTGACGGCCGACCGTCCCGTGATCGACCGGGGCGAGCAGGTGAAGCTCGACCTCCGCGCGGTCGGCCGGAGCGAGGCGGTGCTGTGGACCCGAGGCAAAGGGGAGTCGTGGCGCTCGACCGTCGTCGCGCTCGATTCGGTCGGGCAGGCAACCCGCGTCCTCGGGCCGCTCGAGGGCGACGTGTTCGCGTACCTGGCGAGCGGCAGCCGCGCCTCCGACACGGTCGAAGTAAAGGTTAGGGTCCCGGCATTCCTCGGCCGAATCCACCTCACCGCGAAGTACCCGGCCTATCTCAAGCTCGACGATGAGCCGCTCCCCACGGGCGGCGACACGTTGCTCCTGCCGGCCGGCACCCGGCTGGTGACGGCCGGCGAGGCGACCGCGGATCTGGCCAGCGCAACGTGGCAGCTCGGAGGCCGTCAGCTGCCCCTGGCTGTCGACGGCGGCCGGTTCCAGGGAACCGTCGTCCCAGCCGGATCGGGCGTGCTTACCCTGATCCTCGCGACCAAAGACGGCGCTCCGTTAGGCGGCGACCCGGTGGCGCTCCCGATCCGGATCGTACCGGACCAGGCGCCCGTCATCGACGTGCCGGTGCCGGGCAACGACACGGTCGAAGCCGGCGGGAACGATCTCCCGCTGGTGGTGGACGTTCGGGATGATCACGGCCTCACCGCCGTCACGCTCCACGCCCGCCGCTCGGCGCATGCCGGAGCTCCCCGGACCGAGGCGTCGGGCGCGCTCCCGCTCCCCGCTGAGCCGACCGACCGCGCCCTGCTTCAGACCAAGCTCGAGCTCGCACCGTTAGGCGTGGCACCCGGCGACACGGTCTGGTACTGGGTCAGCGCTCGGGACAACGCGCCAAGCCCGCAGACGGGCCGAAGCCGGGAGTACGTCGTGCTGGTGCCGACGACCGTGGATGCCCGCTCGGAGCATCGCGACGCGACCTCCGCCATCAAGAACCGGATCGACTCGCTGGTCAACGAGGCCAAGAAGCTCCAGCGGCAAACCGAGGACCTGAGCCGGGAGCAGCAGCGCACGCAGTCCACCGAGCAGCAGCGAGGCGACCAGTCGCTCAACTTCGACGACGCGAAGAAGGCGGAAGCGGTCGCCCGCGATCAGCAGGAGCTGATGAAGGATGCCGAGAAAGTCGATAAGGCGCTCGAGGATCTCCAGAAGTCCGCGGAGCGCGCCGGCCTCGGCGATTCGACTTTCCAGAAGCATCTCGAGGAGATTCGCGAACAGCTGAACAAGGCGCTGAGCCCGGAGCTCAAGAAGCGGCTCGAAGAGCTCCAACAGGCGCTCAAGAATCTGGATCCTCAGGGAGCCAAAGAAGCGCTCAAGAAGCTCGCCGACGCGCAGAAAGAGCTCAAGGAAGCGCTCGAGCGGAGCCGGGAGCTGTTCAAGCGGGCGGCGATGGAAGGCGAGCTCAAGAGCCTAGAAGAAGAGGCCAAGGACGTCGTCCAGCAGCAGGAAAACTGGAATCAGCAGGTCGAGAAGGCCGCAGCGGACAGCAACCAGTCCGCAGCGGCCGAAGAAAAGCTCGCCGAGCGGACCGATTCGCTCTCGAAGGGGCTCGAGCAGGCGGCGAAGCAGCTCGACAACCAGCAACGGCAGGACCAGCTCAAGCAAAGCGCGAAGCAAGCCAAACAGGCGTCCCAGCAGATGCAGCAGGCGGCGCAGCAGGCGAAGAAAGGCAAGTCGCAGGCGGCGAAGAAGAGCGGTGAGGAGGCGGCCCAGCAGCTCAACAAAGTTCAGAAGGACGTGCAAGAGGAGCGGAAAGAGCAGCAGAACGAGTGGAAGGAAGAGGTGATCAAGGCGATCGACCGCGCTCTCGCGGAGACGACCCGTCTATCGACTCGCCAGCTCACGCTCTCGCAGACGTTCGGCCGCGCCGCGTCGCTCGCGACGACCCGGAACGAGCAGGGTGCGATCGAGGAAGGCGTCCAGAAGCTGCTCGAGCAGATCACGGCGGTGAGCGGCAAGAATGCCCTCGTCTCGCCGCAGATCGGCGTGGCGCTGACGCAGGCCCGGCTCCAGATGGCGCGGGCTCGCGAGGCGATCTCATCGGCGTCGGCCAACCTGCGGGAAGCGTCCGACCAGTCCGGCGAAGCGGTCGATGCGCTCAACGTCGCCTCATATTTGATGCTGCGTGCCCGCGAGGATGTTTCGGGCGCGTCGTCCGCATCGGGACTGGCTGAGGCGATGGAGAAGATGACGAAGATGGCGCAGCAGCAGGGGAGCTTGAGCCAAGAGGGTCAAAACCTGCTCTCGATGGCCGGGCAGCAGGCGGCTCAGCAGATGCAGCTGCTCGCTTCGAAGCAGCGCGCGCTCGCCCAGGAAATGGAACGGATGCGGGCCCAGCGGGAGCTGGCCGGGATGAAGGATCTCGCCGACGAGGCAAAGGAGCTCGCGCGAAAGCTGGAAGCCGGCCGGCTCGATCGCGAGACCGTCGAGCGACAGGAACGGTTGTTCAAGCGGATGCTCGACGCCGGGCGCACCTTGCAGGGCGAAGAGAAAGACGAGAAGAAGGAGCGCGAGAGCACCACCGCCAAAGGCGACTCGATCAGCCTCCCGCCGCCCCTCCGAGCGCGGCTCATGGGCGAGGATGGAAC
The DNA here is from genome assembly GCA_039933355.1 of Gemmatimonadota bacterium. Lineage (GTDB taxonomy): Bacteria > Gemmatimonadota > Gemmatimonadetes > Gemmatimonadales > GWC2-71-9 > SHZU01. Next base: position 11,396 of record JBDTOH010000027.1, read on the forward strand.
GATTCGGCTGCCGTCGTGGGAAGCGCTCCAGCGGCTGAGCCCCGAGGAGCGTCGGCTCGTCACCGACTACTTCCGGCGCCTGACCGAGGGAAAGGGGCGCTAGCTCGTGGTCCTTCGGTTCGGCCTGGGGCGGGTCGCGCTGCTCTCGGTCATCGCGGTGCCGCTTTGGGCCCAGCAGGAACCCTCGCCGCAGCGGGCGTTCGACCTCGAGCGGCGGGGAAACTATCAGGCCGCCGCCGAGGCCTATCGCGCCGTTCTCAAGCCAAAACCTAACGATCTCGGCGCGCTCCTCGGGCTGGAGCGCTCGCTCCAGGCGCTCGGCAAGGTGTCCGACATGACCGACGCATTGGCGCGCGCGTTCGCGTCCGGTGAGCGGTCGGTCGGGCTCTATTCGGTCGCGGTGCGGGTCTGGACCGCGGCCCGCATGGCCGACAGCGTCAAAGCGGCGATCGAGAAGTGGATTCAGCTCGAGCCTAACAGCGAGGCGCCGTATCAGGAGTGGGGCAGTGCCGCGCTCGCGATCCGCGACAAGGAGCAAGCCCAGGCCGCCTACACGATGGGCCGTCTCAGGCTCAAAAACCCGCAGGCGCTCGCCGGCGAAGTGGCCCAGCTCGCCACGATGGACGGCAACTACGCCGACGCGGTCAAAGAGTGGCTCGTCGCCGTGGCGAAGACGCCGTCGTATCGGTCGGCGGCCGTGTCGTTGCTGGCGCAGGTACGGGGCGAGGGCCGGGCTGCCGTCCTGCGCCACTTAGGCGACGCCGGGCAGCCGACCGCCGAGCGGATCGGCGCCATCCTGACGATTCGGTGGGGCGATCCGGTCGGTGGGGCCCGGCGGATCGAGCGGGCGCTTCCCGGTCTCGGCTCGGGCGGGACCGAAGCGCTGCAGGAAGTGCTCGACGAGCTGCGCGGGCTCACGACGAAGGACGGATTCCTCGCGCGCGGCATCACGCTCGAGCTGTTAGGCGGCCGGGTCCAGGCGCAGGCGTCGCGGTTCTGGCTCGAGGCCGCGCAGGCGTACGCGGAAGCCGGTGAGCAACCCTCGGCCCGGCGAATGCTGGCGAAGCTCGCCGGCGATCCGAACTCGTCGCCCGGGATCGCTGCCTCGGCCACGTCGACACTGGTCGGCGTGCTCGTCTCCGAAGGCAAGATGAACGAGGCCGACAAGCAGTTCGGCGAGCTCAAGGGCGTGCTGGCGCCGGAGGAGCGAGCTCAGCTCGGCATCAAGCTCGCCGAAGGCTGGATTCGCGCCGGGAAGCTGGACCGGGCCGAGCAGGCGGTCGCGAATGACAGCACGGTCGAGGCTTTTGCAGTGAAGGGCCGCATCAAGCTCTACCAGGGCGACATCACCGCCGCGGCCGAGCTGCTTCGGGCGGCCGGACCGTACGCCGGGGAGCGCGACATGTCGACCGCGCGGGCCTCGGTCCTGGCGCTGCTTCAAGTCCTGACGGAGGACAGCCTGCCGGCGTTAGGTGCGGCGCTCTGGAAGCTCGAGCAGCGCGACACGGCGGCCGCCGCGCACGAGCTCGAGGCCGCGGCGCGGAAGCTCGAGCCCGACAAAGGCGGCGCCGAAGCCTTCCTTCTCGCGGGCCGGCTCCATCTTCAGCTCAAGCAATTGTCTGAGGCAGAGCGTATTCTCAAGGAGGTCGCCGCCGCGAAAGTCCCGGCCAGCGCCGCGCAGGCCGAGCTGGAGTTGGCGCGATTGTACGTCCAGCGGGGAGACAAGGCCCCCGCAATCGAGTTGCTGGAGCATCTACTGGTGAGCTATCCCGTAAGCGCGGTCACCCCTCAGGCCCGGCGCCTCCTCGACGTGGCGAAGGGTGCGATTCCGCCTTCATGAAGCGGCGCGAATTTCTCGAGTGGACCGGCCTCGGCGCCGCGAGCTTGGGCGCGCCGTGGCTGTGGACCCGGCGGGCGCGGCTCGTTGCGGCGCCATGGCTCCTGGTACCGATGGACGAGGCGCAGCAGGATCACCTCAAGGCGTATGGGCTGACCTTCAGAGCGCTCGAGCGGGGCACCAAGTCCGAGTGGTTGCTCAACTATCGGAGCGGCTCGTTTCTCATCCCCGGCGACTCGGTCACTGCCCGCGACGCCGCCCTGGCAGGCGTATCGGTTGAGCCGCTCGACGAGGGCGCGCTGCTCCAGATCCGCGCCGAGATCAAGCAGTCGAACATGGATGCCGTCCCGCTGGAAAAGCTCCCGAAGGTCGCCGTCTACGTGCCGCCGAACGCCACGCCTTGGGATGATGCGGTCACGATGGCGCTGCAGTACGCCGGCATCGCCTTCGAGAAGATCTGGGACGAGGATGTCCTTGGAGAGAAGCTCAAGACCTATGACTGGCTTCACCTCCACCATGAGGATTTCACCGGCCAGTACTCCAAGTTCTTCCTCAATTACTCCGGGGCCCCGTGGCTGCTGGAGATGGTCGAGCGCAACGAGCGGGTGACCCGGAAGCTCGGGTTCCCCAATGTGCCGGCGGAGAAGCGGGCGGTCGCGATGGCGATCGGGGCGTTCGTCGATCGAGGCGGATTCCTGTTCGCGATGTGTACCGCAACTGAGACGCTGGACTTGGCGCTCGCGAGCGAGGGTGTGGACATCGCTGCGAGCTTCGCCGACGGGACCCCGATGGATCCCAACGCGGCGACCAAGATGCACTGGGACCGGGCGCTGGCATTCGAGAACGCCCGGCTCGAGCTGAGCCCCTCGCTGGCGCTCTATTCAGACATCGACGGTCACCAGGTCAACTCGCCGGACCGCCGCCAGCCGCTCGGCACGTACACTCTCTTCAACTTCAGCGCGAAGATCGACCCGGTCGCGACCATGCTGGTGCAGGATCATCGCCAGGTGATTCCCGATTTCTACGGGCTTACTACGTCGTTCATGAAAAACCGGATCAAGGCCGGAACCATTATTCTCGCGGATGAGCCCGGCGCGCAGTGGGCTAAGTACATCCATGGCGAGCGCGGTCAAGGCACGTGGACGTTCTTTGGCGGGCATGATCCGGAAGATCCGCAACACCAGATCGGCGATGCGCCGACCGACCTCTCCCTCCACACGCACTCGGCCGGCTACCGGCTGATTCTCAACAACGTGCTGTTTCCGGCGGCGAAGAAGAAGGAGCTTAAGACCTGATCACCGCCGGCGAATTCCGGCCCGCAGTTCCGCTGTCCCCTCCCTTATCTTTCTCCGATGCCATCTCGACTGAGCCCTTCCGCGCAGCGCTTCATCGCCGCTGAGATCGCCGCCGCCGGCGGACGCGAAGTGTGCTTCGTCGTGACCGTGGATCCGGGCGGCCACATCACCGCAGCGCGGACCGTCGCGCGGGGCACACCGGACATGGTGCTCGCACTTCCCGGGATCGCGGGCCGGGGCGACATGATCGTGCACAACCATCCGAGCGGCACGCTCGAGCCCTCGCCGGCGGACCTCTCGATCGCGGCGCGCTGGCACGACGCCGGGGTCGGGTTCGCGATCGTCGACAACAGCGCGCGCGAGATCTTCGTCGTGGTCGAAGTGCCGCGAGCCCCGGTGACCGTTCGGGTCGATCCGTACGCCGTGGTCGAAACGTTAGGCGAGTCCGGACCGGTTGCCCGGGTGATGGGCCACTACGAGGATCGCCAGAGCCAGCGCGACATGGCGGCGTACATCACCGACGCCTACAACGACGGTGGCGTGGTGCTGCTCGAGGCCGGGACCGGGGTCGGGAAGTCGTTCGCGTACCTGGTGCCGGCGCTCGCCTGGGCCAAGGCCAACAACGAACGGACCGTCGTCTCGACCAACACGATCAATCTGCAGGAGCAACTGGTCGGCAAGGATCTCCCGCTGCTCCGCGCCGCTCTCGGTGACGCCGATCGGACTCCCACGTTTGCGCTGCTCAAAGGGTGGCGGAACTATGTCTGCCTCTCGCGGCTCGATTCCGCCGTCGTCTCGCCGCAGTCGCTGTTCGAGGACGGCAAGCTCGCCGAGCTGGCCACGATCGGCGAGTGGGCCCGACATACCGGCGACGGCACGTTAGGCGACCTCCCGGCCCAGCCGAGCAGCGAGGTGTGGGACGAGGTGTCGGCCGAGCCGGATTTGTGCACCCGGCTCAAATGCGTGCACTTCGACCGCTGCTTCCTGTTCAAAGCCCGCCGGAGGGCGGCCGAAGCGGACGTCGTCGTCGTCAATCATCATTTGCTCGCCGCGGATCTGGCCGTGCGCCGCGCGTCCGAGAACTGGGAAGAGGCCGCGGTCCTGCCGCCGTACCGCAGGCTGGTTCTCGACGAGGCGCATCATCTCGAAGACGTCGCGGCGAGCCACCTGGGCAGTCAGCTTTCGAGCAGCGGGGTTCGCCGGTTGCTGGGCCGGCTCGAACGGAGCGGACGCGGTCTCATACCCGCTTTGTCCCGAGACCTGATGCGCGACGGCGACCTCCTGAGCCGTGCCTCGTTCGATCTGCTCCGTCAAAGCCTCATCCCGGCGCTGAGCGACGCCCGGCGGCATAGCGAGGCAATGTTCGCGCGGCTGTCGGCGCGCCTCGCCGAGACCAGTCCGATGCGCCTCACCGACGAGTTCAGCAAGGACCCGATCTGGGCCGAAGGTCTCGGGCTCGAGGTCGAGGCGGTGCTGATCGCATTTCGAAAGCTGCACGACGACGTCGAGACGATCGCCGACCGGATGATCCAGGGCGACATGAGCGAGCGCAGGACCCAGCTTCTCCAAGAGCTTCGTGGCGTGATCCGCCGCTTGTCGGCCGCTGCGGACGCGCTGAACGCCACGCTCCGTCCGGCACCCGGCGGCCCGCCCGTTGTCCGGTGGGCCGACCGGAGCGGAATGCGGGGCCAGCAGGTGTCGCTCGCGGCGGTGCCTCTTGATCTCGCGCCCCTGCTGCGTGAGCTGGTCTTCGACCGCGTGCCTACGGTCGTGCTCACGAGCGCCGCGCTCGCGGCCGGGGGCGACTTCAACTTCTTGGAGTCCCGCCTCGGCCTCAGCGAGGCGCCGAGCCCGGTGACGGTGCGGGAAATCCTCCCGTCGCCGTTCGACTATCCGTCACAGTGCTTGTTCGGAATTCCGAACGACCTGCCGGATCCTCGCGCCAACGAGGCGGGCTATGAGGCGCGTATGGTAGACGTGATTCGGGATCTCGCGTTCGCCTCGGACGGTGGAATGTTTGTCCTGTTCACCAGTCATGCTTCGCTCCGCCGGGTTGGCCAGCGGCTCAAGTCGGAGCTCGATCCCCGGTGGCCTCTTCTCGTGCAGGGCGAGGGAAGCCGGGACGCGCTGCTCCGGCGCTTTCGGGAAGCGGGCAACGCCATTCTGCTGGGCACCGATTCGTTCTGGGAAGGGGTCGACGTTCCGGGGCGCGCGTTACGCGCTCTCGTCCTCGCCAAACTACCTTTCAAAGTCCCCTCCGAGCCTCTCACTGCCGCGCGGCTGGAACGCCTTGCGGAGCAGGGCGAGGACGGGTTTTTCGGCTACCTGCTGCCCCATGCCGCGCTCAAGCTGAAGCAGGGGTTCGGCCGCCTGATCCGGAGCAGCCAGGATATCGGCGTGGTGGTGTTGCTGGATGGGAGAGTCTTGGCTAAACGCTATGGTCCCATGATGTTGAGTGGATTGCCCAAGGCCACCAGAGTGATTGGTACCTGGGCCGAGGTTCGCACTAAGTGCGAGGACTTCTTTGCCCGATTCGGGATTGGAGCGAGCGTGTGAGCATCGCGTTACCGTCGAAGATCGTCTGCGTCGGCAAGAACTACGTGGACCACGCGAAGGAGATGGGTGGTGAGGTGCCGAGCGAGCCGCTGGTCTTTCTCAAGCCGCCAAGCGCAATTATCGGCACCGGAGAGCCCATCGTCCTTCCACCGCAGTCCACCCACGTCGAGCACGAGGCAGAGATCGGGCTCGTCATCAGCAAGCGGATGCGCTGGGTCTCCGAGGCGGAGGCAATGGCGGGGGTGGCGGGCTTCACGTGTGTTAACGACGTGACCGCGCGCGACTTCCAAAAGAAAGACGATCAATGGGCCCGGGCCAAAGGGTTCGACACCTTCTGTCCCGTGGGCCCGGCGGTGGTCGGCGGGCTGGACTGGACGAAGCTGAGCGTCATTGGCCGGGTGAACGGCCAAGTGAGGCAGCATGGCAGGGCGGCCGACATGGCGTACGGGATTCCGTTCCTGATCAGCTTCATCACCACGTTCCTCACCCTGGAGCCTGGTGATCTGATCCTGACCGGAACGCCTGCCGGAGTGGGGCGGCTCGTCGCCGGTGATGTGGTTGAGGTGGAGATCCCCGGAGTCGGAATCCTGCGCAACCCCGTCGTGGCGGCCCCACGATGATCCGTTTCAGCGATCGGCTCGCGGCGTTGCCTGGATACCCGCTCGCCGAGGTGCCCTCGATCAAGCGACGGCTCGCGCAGGCCGGCGTGGATGTCATCGACTTGGGCGCGGGCGATAACGACATGCCACCACCCCACGCTGTCGTGCATCAGATGAAGGCGGCGTTGGACGATCCCGCGATGAGTAAGTACGGCTTCCAACAGGGCCTCCCCGCATTCCGGCAGGCGGCGGCCGCTTACATGGAACGCCGGTTTGGTCATCGGTTCGATCCGGCGAGCGAGATTCTTCCTTTGATCGGCTCGAAGGAAGGGCTGGCGCATCTACCGTACGCGGTCGTGAATGCAGGAGACGTCGTGATCCTCCCCGAGCCGGGATATCAGGTGTACGTCGGGTCCGCGATTCTGTCGGGCGCCGAACCGTACGTCTATCCCCTCCGGGCCGAAGACGGATTCCTGCTCGAGCTGGCGAAAGTGCCCGAGTCGGTGCTCCGCCGAACCAAGCTCGTCTACGTCAACTATCCGAATAATCCCACGGCTGCGGTGGCGACTCGTGAATACGTCGAGCGCACGGTCGCGATCTGCCGGAGGTTTGGGATTCTCCTCGCCTACGACAACGCCTACTGCGACCTGGGCTTCGACGGCTATGTCGCGCCGAGCGTGTTCGACGTGCCGGGGGCAGGGGAGGTGGCGCTGGAGTTCATCTCTCTGTCGAAGAGCTTCTCGATGACCGGCTGGCGGCTCGCGTTCGCGGCGGGCTCGAAGGAATTGATCGGCGCGCTGACCCGGGTCAAGTCCTACACGGACACGGGGCCGTTTCTCGCGGCTCAGAGCGCCGGCGTCGTCGCGCTCGACGGGGCCGAGGCGTACGCAGGAGAGGTCCGTTCGGCGCTGCTCGAGCGCCGTGATGCGGGGGTGGAGGCGCTCCGGGAGGTCGGTTTCGCAGTCGACACTCCCAAGGCTGCGATGTATCTCTGGGTGCCGCTGCCCGGCGAGGTGACGTCGGCGTCGTTTGCCCGTCACGCGCTCGAGCAGCACGGCGTCGTGACATTGCCGGGGAGCGGGTTCGGTCCGGCGGGTGAGGGGTATTTCCGGATCGCGCTTACCGTTCCGCCCGTCCGTCTGGTCGAGGGAATCCGGCGGCTGGGCGTGGCCCTAACCGAGGTGCAGGGTGGAGTCGCCGCGAAGAGCGCCTAACGTCACGCTGCCGCGGGGCCAGCGGTGGCCGCTGATCGCGGTCATCGTGAGCGTCGCGGTGCACGTCGGCCTGGTGTTCATCCGGTTCCAGCCGTGGCTCCCGCCGGTCGAGCCGCGCAAGCTGCCCGAACAGGTGATCTTCATCCCGCTCGGTGAAGAGGGCGAACGGTCGGTCGAGATGTCGTACCGGGAGCCGTCGGCAGGGTCGCGGGATCTCCATGTGCGCCGTTCGGGGATCGCGCCGGTGCCGCGAATCGAGACGGGACCCGCTCCTGAAGTGCCGCCGCCGGCCGATACCGGCTCGGTGGTTGCGGTGAAACCGGCCACCGATTCGGCCACCACGGACTCGGTCCGCGGGCGGGATCGCTACGGACGTCTCGGGCCCGCGCCCGGCGAAGGCAAGCTCTGGGTCCGCCCGCTCCCCGTGCCGGCCAGAGACCTCGCGCAGGCCGTCGCCAAGAGCCACTATGAGCTGGTCGACAGCGCCGTGACCGCGATCGTCCAGGCCTACATCGACTCGGTCCTCACGGCGCCGGCCGCGCCCGGCTCCGCGCCGCCGTCCTGGACGACGAAGATCGGCGGGCAGACATTCGGACTCGACAACAAGTTCATTTATCTTGGACCGCTCAAGATCCCGACGATGCTGCTCGCCCTGTTACCGATCGGAAACGCCGGGGCCGTGAATCTCGATCTCACGAAGATGCATCAGCTCGATGCGATGCGAGAGGATCTCCAGTTTGCCGCACGGCGGTCGCAGACCATGGAGGATTTCAAGCGAGCCGTGCGAGAGCTGCGCACTGAGCGGGAGCGCAAACGGGATTTCGACAAGAATCAGCGGATCCCTCCGAGCAAGACCGACACGTCGAAAGTGGTGACGCCGTGAAGCTGCTGGATCCGAACGAAACGGTGCTGGTCGTGCACGGCTCGGCGGAGTCGGCGCTTGGGCGCGACCGCGACCTGGCGTTTGCGCTGCAACGCGAGATCGACGCGCGGGGGAACGGCCACACCTATCGCCGAGCGGTCGTCGTCGCCGACGCGCCGTTCCTCGAGCGCCCTCAGCTCCACGGCCACCCGACGATCGCAGTCGGCGGGCCCGGCGTGAATGCGGTGGCGCAGCAGTTCGTTGGCGAGCTCGCCACGGCCTGGCAGGACGAGGAACGATCGTTCGTCCAGATCGATCTCGAGAGCGAGGTGAAGCGCGCGACGTTGTGGGGGATGAACGGCGACGCGACCGCCCAGGCGATCGACGCGTTCATCGGGCAGGGGATGCTGGACGTCTTCCTCGACCGGATCTGGCGAATCAGGCCGTCGGCGCTCGTCTAACGAACCGCTCGAGCTGCCTCAAGCTCGGCTCCCGTCCAACCACCGCCAGCAACTCGTTCACCGGCTCGGAGACCGTCGTGCCGGTGAGCGCGACCCGAATCGGCTGCATCACGTCGCCGATCTTGAGGCTGGCCGCGTCCGCCGCCTCCTTGAGCCGCGCGAGAATCCCATCGGGGTTCCACTCGTCCACACCGGCTTGCCGGAGCGAAGCGAGCGCAACCTCGAGCCCCGCCGCGAATCCAGCACCCATTTTCTTGATCAGCGCGTCGGCCTTGTCGTCGAGAGTTCCCCGGCTCGGGTCGAGACGGACTGCGACGCGCTCCGCCAACTGAAGCACGGTCCGCGCCCGGCTCTTCACGCCCTCGACGATCGGGGCGAGGGCGCGACCCGAGGTGTCGACGCCCATCCGCGCCAGCTCCCGCTCGAGCGGTCCGCTGAGCTCGACGGCAGTCATGGCGCTCAGATACTGGCCGTTCATCCACTCGAGCTTGGCGACGTCAAAAACCGCGGCCTTCTTCTGGATCGAGTCGAGCGAAAAGAGCTCGATCATCCCAGCTTCGGAGAGAATCTCCCGGTCTTCGCCCGGCGACCACCCGAGCAATGCGAGAAAGTTTCGCATCGCCCCGGGGAGGATTCCCTGGTTCTGGTAGTCGCCGACCGCGGTCGCGCCGTGCCGCTTGGAGAGCTTCTTCCCGTCGGTGCCGAGGATCATGGGCACGTGCGCGAACACGGGGATGGCGACGCCTAACGCGCGGTAGAGGGCGATCTGCTTCGGCGTGTTGGAGATGTGGTCATCGCCGCGGAGCACGTGCGTGATCGTCATCGCGATGTCGTCGGAGACGACCGCCAGGTTGTAGATCGGGGTCCGGTCCGAGCGGAGGATGACGAAGTCGTCCAGATCCCGGCCGTGGAACGTGATCCGGCCGTGAACGGCGTCGTCCCAGGCGATCTCCTCGTCCGGCATCAGAAACCGAATCACGAAGGGCATGCCCCGAGCGACGCGCTCCGCGACCTGCTCGGGTGGCAGCCGCCAGCACCGCCGATCGTATTTGAATCCGTCCCCGCCGCCCGGCGACCCCTTTCTCTGGGCTTCGAGCTCTTCCTTCGTGCAGAAACAGCGATACCCTTTCCCCGCCGCCAGGAGCCGCTCGACATCGGCCCGATGCCGGGCGATCTCGGCTCCCTGAAAGTACGGCCCCTCGTCCCAGTCGAGACCGAGCCACTGGAGCCCATCGAGAACCACCTGAGTGTGGGCCTCCGTGCTGCGAGCGTGATCAGTGTCTTCGATCCGGAGGATGAACGTGCCCCCGGTATGCTTCGCGTAGAGCCAGTTGAACAGCGCCGTGCGGGCGCCGCCGACGTGAAGGTAGCCGGTGTGCGAGGGGGCGAAGCGGAGTCTGGG
>JBDTOH010000028.1:0-21040 GCA_039933355.1 Gemmatimonadota bacterium
CGAACGAGGTCGGAGCTCCAGGCCTGGCGCTCCTCACCTGGGCGCTGACCGGACTCATGGCCCTCTGCGACGCGCTCGCCTTCGCCGAGCTCGCGGCGGCGATGCCCGAGACGGGCGGGACGTATGTCTTTCTCAAGCGGGCGTATCCCAAGACGCCGATCCCGTTCCTGTTCGGGTGGATGCTGCTGTTCACCCATTCGACCGGGTCGATCGCCGTGGTGGCATCCATGGGCGCGCTCTACGCCGGGCGGTTTGCCGCGAGGCTCTTTCCCTACGGACCGGTGGCCACCAAAGCGGTCGCCGTTGGATTCATTGTCACGCTGACGCTCCTCAACGCGGCCGGCGTCCGGGCCGGCGCCCGGGTCCAGAACGTGCTCACCTCCCTCAAAGTGGGGCTCTTCGGACTGGTGGTGGTCGCCTGCTTTCTCTCGCCCGCCGGCGACCCGGCCCGGTTCGGTCCCTTGCTTCCCGACGGGCGCTCGGCCATGGCCATCAGCGGGTCGGTCGCGACCGCGATGATCATGTCGGTGTTCGCGTTCAACGGCTGGCTGTTCATCACCCATGTGGCCGGCGAGGTCCGGGACCCGTCGCGCACGCTCCCACGGTCTATCATGATCTCGATGGGGATCGTGATCCTGATCTACCTCGCGCTCAATGCGGCGCTGGTCTACGTGCTGCCGTTCGACGAGCTTCGGCGGTCGCCGGCGGTTGCGGCGCTCGCGATGGAACGCGCCGTCGGGCCGCGGGCGGCCGATGTGACCGCGCTCGTCATCATGCTGTCGGCCGTGAGCACGCTCAACGCCCAGCTGCTCAACTATCCGCGGGTTACGTTCGCGCTGGCCAGGGACGGGCTCTTCTTTCGGAGGGTCGCCGAGGTCGATCCGAAGCGAAAGACGCCGATCGTGGCGATTCTGGTGGTGGGAGGCTGGGCTTCGCTGTTTGCCGCGCTCGGCAGCTACAGCCAGATCCTGTCGTCGGTGTCCTTCGTCTATCAGACGTTCATGGCCTTGACGGTGGCGGGGCTGCTGGTGCTCCGCCGTACGGCGCCCGACCTCCCCCGGCCTTATCGGGTGCTCGGCTATCCCGTCACACCGCTTCTCTATCTCGCCATTCTCGTCTGGTATCTCACGACGGTGCTGACCCACAGGCTCCAGCAGAGCCTGGTGGGTATCGCGATCGTACTGGCGGGGCTGCCGTTCTACTGGTACTGGAAGCGGAAGCCTAACGCGGTGCTCGAGCCACCCGACGAGTCGACGCGGTCAGGCCGGAGCGCCACGGAGTAGATCCCGCGCTCCGCCCCGGATGGCATCGTTCATCGGTTGCGCCAATACCGCGCCAGCCCGTGCCAGCTGTTGAGGGCGGTCGTCCCCCATTCGTACACCCGCGCGTCGGCCTCGGTCAGGCTCTCCCGAACCTGCGCCGCGACCCACGCCGCGAACTCCCTTGCCTTGGTATCGTCGTCGCGGGTCGGGTCCGCGATCATGCCGCGCACCCGCTCGCTCCATCCCGCGAGGCGCGCCGCAAGCTCGTCGAGATGAGGCGCTACCGGCGAGGAGCAGCCGAAGTGAGTTGAGAAGAGCCGATCCGGGTGCCAGGCCCGGATTCGCGCGATGCTCGTCGTCCAGCCGTCGAGGTCCACGTCCGGTGGTGGCGTGACCGCGGAGACGTAGGCCCGGTTCGAGTACCGGTTTCCGCCGGTGTCGCCGACGAACGCCGTGCCGGTGTCGGTCTCGAAGAAGCTTACGTGGTGCGAGGCGTGGCCGGGCGTGTAGGCGACCTCGAAAGTCCGATCGCCGAACGCGAGCCGCTCGCCGCCCGCCAGCGGGTGAACGTTAGGTGCCGGCACCGCCAGAAACTCGCCCCAGCGACGGTCCATGTCCTCGCGATAGACCCGCCGGGCGCTCTCGAGCAGCTTGGTCGGATCGGCCATGTGGCGGGCGCCCCGGGTGTGGACGTAAACCTGAATCGCCGGATTGTCGCGGACGATCGAGCCCACCGACCCGGCGTGATCGAGGTGGATGTGGGTGAGGAGAATGGTGCGAATCCCCCCTAAACCGACCCCGAGGCGGTCGAGCGCTGCTCGAAGCGTGGGGAGGGAAACGGACGGGCCCGGATCGATCAGGATTCCGCCCGCCGAGCTGTCGAGGAGAGCCGCCGCGATCACCTCGGGTTTGCCGAGGTAGTCGACGTCGATCAGCGTGGTTCGGGGTGCGATCGCAGTCACGTCTGACTAACGTAAGGGCGCCGGTTTGGTACCAAGGTCGGACCGGGGCGTACTCCTCGAACTGAACCCGGTATCATCATCGGCGGACCACCCTCGGTTGGTGTTCGATTCCACGAAGCGGAGACGGCATGGCAGCCAAGAAGACGATTCTCACCTGCGCGGTCACGGGCTCGCCCCCGACGGCGAAGAAAAACCCGGCCGTGCCGGTCACGCCGAAGGAGATCGCCGATTCGTGCATCGAGGCCGCGAAGGCCGGCGCCGCCATCGTCCACGTCCACGTGCGGGATCCCGAAACCGGTCTTGCGTCGATGAAGCTCGAGCTCTACCGCGAGGTCGTCGATCGGATCCGCGGCTCGGCCACCGATGCCATCATCAATCTGACGACTGGGCCGGGGCAGCGCTTCGCGCCCGGCGACGACGATCCCCGCACGCCGGGCCCGGGGACGAACCTCACCCATCCCACGATCCGGGTTCAGCACGTCGTGGCGCTCAAACCCGAGATCTGCAGCCTTGACGTCGCCACGATGGCCTCCGGCGATGCGTTCGGCAGCACCGTGATGATGAACACGGTAAAGCATCTGCAGGTGATGTCCACCGCGATCCGCGACGCCGGTGTCAAGCCCGAGCTCGAAGTGTTCGACACAGGCCATGTGCGGCTGGCGTGCCACCTGATCGAGACCGGCTACATCAGGAGCCCCGCGTTCTTCCAGCTCTGCCTCGGCATCGAGTGGGGCGCCCCCGACACGCCCGAGGCCATGGGCCTGATGGCCGGCCTCCTGCCACCTAACGCGGAGTGGGCCGCGTTCGGGATCGGAGCGCGCCAGTTCCCGATGGTGGCGATGACGGTCGCGGCCGGCGGTCACGTCCGCGTCGGGCTCGAAGACAATCTCTACCTCGATCGAGGAGTGCTCGCGCCGTCCAACGCGGCGCTCGTGGACCGCGCCGTCAGGATCGTCGAGTCCGCCGGCGGCGCGCTCGCTACGCCGGCCGAAGCCCGAGAGATACTGGGCCTTTCGAAACGCTGACCGCTCGCTTCAGCCGAGCGCGGCTTCGATCGCGGTACCGAGGTCGGCCGTGCTCGCCTTTCCACCCAGATCCGGCGTTCGCGGCCCGTCCACGAGCACCCTCTCGATCGCGCGAACGATGAGATCGTGGGCATCCCGGTGCCCCAGGTGCTCGAGCATCATCGCCCCCGCCCAGATCTGACCGATCGGATTCGCAATCCCTTTGCCCGCGATGTCCGGCGCCGATCCGTGGACCGGCTCGAACATCGACGGCACGCTCCGGTCCGGATTGATGTTCGCGGACGGAGCGATCCCGATGCTTCCGCAGACTGCGGGACCGAGATCCGAGAGAATGTCGCCGAACAGGTTGGATCCCACCACCACGTCGAACCACTCCGGATGCGCCACGAAATGCGCCGTCAGGATATCGATGTGGAACTTGTCGGTGCGAATCTTGGGATAGCGCTTCGCCACCTCCACGAATCGCTCGTCCCAGTACGGCATGCTGATCGAGATCCCGTTGGACTTGGTTGCCGAGGTGACCTTGCCGAGGCCGCGCTTCTCGGCCAGCTGGAACGCATAGTCGATGATGCGGTCCACGCCCTTTCGGGTGAAGACGGACTGCTGCAGCACGGTCTCGCGATCGGTGCCTTGAAAGATCCTGCCGCCGATCTCGGAGTACTCGCCTTCCACGTTCTCCCGCACGATCCAGAAGTCGATCTTCCGACCTTCCGTACTTGCGAGCGGTGACTTGAGGCCGGGCATGATCCGGCACGGGCGGATGTTGGCGTACTGGTCGAACGTGCGGCGGATCGGGATGAGCAGTCCCCAGAGCGACACGTGATCCGGCACGCCGGGGAAGCCGACCGCACCGAGGTAGATCGCGTCGAAGTCGCGGAGCCGGTCGAGGCCGTCCTCCGGCATCATCCGGCCGGTTTCGTGATACGTCTCGCAGCTCCAGCCGAAGTGATGCCATTCGAACGACACGCCGAATTTTCGTGCGGCCGCCTCCAGGACGCGGACACCCTCGGGAACGACTTCCTTGCCGATGCCGTCGCCCGGGATCAGCGCGATTCTGTACTTCGTCATTGTCCGAATCGTGCTCCTAACGTGTCGAGCCAGCCGAATGTCTCCGCCGTCCTGCGCGAGGGATAGTACTCGGCACCCACCCATCCCTGATAGCCGCTGGCGACGATATCGGAGAAGATGCCATCGAAGTCGATGCTGCCCGTACCGGGCTCATGGCGGCCCGGCGCGTCCGAGAACTGAATGTGCCGGATCGATCGGAGGTGGGCGGCGAACGCAGCCCGAGGATCCAATCCGTTCATCGCGGTGTGAAAGATGTCGAACTGGAGCCCCAGCCGATCGACGCCCACTGCGTGGACAAAAGTGGCCGCTTCCTCGAGATCGGACAACAGCACCTCAGGAAACTCCACTGTGTTGAGCGGTTCGATCAAGAGTTGGATGTCGCGCCCATCTGCCGCCTTGAGGGCCATCTCGAGGTTCGAGCGGTAAACGGCAACGCTCGCCGGCCGGCTCATGCCAATAGGAACGCGCGACGGGCCGACATGTACCAGCCGGGCGCCGAGCCGCTCGGCGGCGTCGAGCGCGCGGTGAAGGGCCGCCTCGAACTGCGGTTCGCGGCCTGGAACGCCTGAGAGGCCCGGCCCGCCGTCGCGGAAGTCCGCCATTGGGACGTTGACGAGCACGACAGTCACGCCCGCCGCCTTCGCCGATGCCGCCATCGCGGTGGGATCGCCCTCGTCGAGCGCTTGGATCTCGACCCCGATGAACCCGGCGGCTCGCGCGGCTCCGAATCGCTCGAGCATGGGATGCTCACGAAACATGAGCGAGACGCTGGTGCTGAAACGGATGGGGGCCATATCAGCCGCGGCGCGGGACCAACCGCGGCCGGCCGGCTTCGATCGTCACGCTGATGTCGTCGTTGATCATTCGAGGTCTCGTTGGTTCGGTGAGATATCGGCACAATCTGACTCGTGGGTCAGATCGGCGCGGCCCGTTGGACGGAGGCCGGCGCGGCGTCATGGCAGGTCGAGGAGTGGGCGGAGCCGAGTCGGGACCTCGCCCCGCGGCGGGTTCCGGCCGTAGAGCGCCCGATACGACAGGATCGAGTGGAGCTCGATCAGATGCTCGCCGTCCATACGCTCGAGCCCGGGCCCGGCATGGATCCGAGATCGCTCGAACAGGCTCTGGTCCAGCATCCCGCCGGTCGCTCGGATCGCGTTGCGGAGCAGCTCGGGGTCTTTGGGCTGGCGGGTTAACCGCGAGACCACTTCGTGCACGGCTCGGTCTACCAGGTGCCGGTTCCGCTCGTGCCAGATCCGTTGGACGTCGGGGTCGAGCTCGCTCCGCTGCACCATGCAGCGGAGAATGCCGGCGTTCTGGGCGAAGGTCCGCTCGTACCACGTAATCCAAATCTTCGTGGCCGGATAGGCGGACATCTTGGGCGACAGCTGGGGATAGGTCGTCAGCTCGTAGGGGACGTATGAGCGCAATAGCTCGAGGAGAAACCGCTCCTTGGTCTCGAAGTAGACGTAGAATGTGCCCTTGGCCTGCTCCGCCGCCTCGCAGATTCCTGCCACGTTGAGGTCGCGATAGCCGCTCTTGTCGAGGAGCCGGGCGCCCGCGGCGAGCAGGTTGAGGCGAGTCCGCTCCCCGCTGCGGCTTTGGGTGATGGCGTCGGCGTGCGCGACAAGGTCGCTCGCGTAGTTCTTCGCTGGCACAGGATCGGGCTCGAAGGGGGGATTCGGTGGCCGAACGTTAGCCTCGTCACCCTCGCATTGGTACCTTGCGGCCCGCCGCCCGTATCCCATCATCACATGCTCACCAGCCATTCGTCCCAGAGTTGCGGATTCCTCCGGAGTTGACCGCTGGGTCATGTGAGGCGACTATTCGCGATCCCACCCGCTCGGCGATCGAAGGTTGTCCCCATGGCACCGTCCGCCCGCAGTCGCGCGTTCCTCACGCTTCGCGACACCGCCATTGCCGAGCCCGACGATTCGGTGCTGGCCGCGCGGCTCGCGGTCGGGGACGCCCAGGCACTGTCGCAATTGCTCGACCGCTATTGGCGCCAGATGGTCACCTTCGCGGCGGACAAGGTCGGGAGCCGCGACGCGGCCGAAGACCTGGTTCAGGAAGCCTTCGTCCGGGTGTGGGAGCATCGGGCTCAGTTGCGGCCGTACACGTCGCCTCGGGGATACCTCTACCGGGTGCTCCGAAACCTGATCACCGACGACTACCGACGCCGGCGCCTCCGCGATCAATGGGCCGCGTGGCAGCATCAGGACGGTGAAACGCTAATCCCGTCCCCGGCCATGGATCTCGAGGCAGATCAGCTCGCGGCCGCCGCATCCAAGGCAATCGCCGCGCTTCCCGAGCGCCGGCGAGACGTCTTCGTCCTCGGCCACTTTCACGGCCTGTCGTACAAGGAGATCGCCGAAGCGCTCGGGATCACCCGCCGGACTGTCGCCAACCACATGTCGCTTGCGCTGAACGAGCTCCGCCGCGACCTGGCGGTCTTCCTCGAGGCGCCCGGATCCGCTGCGCACGAGGCGCGCTGAGCGTCCGTTGGTACCACCGCCGACTTGGCCCGTACTAGTGGGCACGAAGATCGGCTCCCGCCGTGTTTCCCAGCGAGAACCTGAATGCTCGAAGACCAACTTCTGTTCCGGTCGATCAAAGGCTTCACCTCGCAGGAGGAGGAGCAGACCGTAGCGGCGTGGCGGGCCGCGGCGCCGGCCAACGAACGCCGCTATCGCGAGCTCAAGCTCGTGCTGGAAGCCGCGGGCCGATCCCATCGGCTGGTGGAGACGAAAGCGCCGCCGGTGCTCGACCTGCTCGAGGAAGCGGCCCGGCGCGAGCAGAGGCGGGACCGGCCGTGGCGCCGGGCCGCGCCGGCGGTTAGGCGGACCCTGGCGGCGGCGGCGGTCGCGGCGATCGCGGCCGGCGCGACCTGGTTCGCGCGGCCGTCCCGAGCGCCCGCCGGTCTCGGTGTGACCGAGCTGATGACCGGGCCGTCCGAGGTCGCGACCGTGGGGTTGAGCGACGGCACCGTCGTCCGCCTCGCCCCTTCGAGCCAGATCCGATTCAACCAGACTGCGACCGGGCGAGAGGTCGCGCTCACCGGTCGCGGTTTCTTCGTGGTTGCCAAGCAGCACGGACTGCCGTTCCGAGTCCGTACGACAGCCGGCGATCTGACCGTGCTCGGAACCCGGTTCGATGTGGAGGCTCGCGACAGCGCGCTCAGGACCGTGGTGGTCGAGGGTCGGGTCGCCGTGACCGCGCCCGACGGCATCGAGACGCGGGTGGGCGCCGGACAAGTGAGCCGGGTCGTTGAGGGCCACCTCCGACCGACCGTCCGGATTCCCGATCTCGGGTCCGAAACCAAATGGGTCGGGCGCTTCCTCGCCTTTCAGAACACTCCCCTTCGCGACGTTGCCCGCGAGATCGAACGGACCTACCCGGTGCGCGTCGTGCTGGACCGTGCGATCGCGGATCGCACGGTCACGACCTGGCTGGCCGATCGCGACATTGCCGAAGTGGTCCGCATTGTGTGCGCCGTGTCCTTGGCGCACTGCACGACCGAACGAGGTGTAGTGACGATCGCTGGTTCGTGAGTTCCGTCGCTTAGCAGGAGGATCCGCATGGCTGTCTTGGGACGTTGCTTCGTGTTAGGTGTGCTGGGCCTGGGTTTCGCGCTGCCGGTCGGAGCGCAGCGAAGCCTCGCGTCCTACAGTGGACAGACGCCGGACCGTCTCTTGGAGAAACCGGCCCTCCTTTCCGTTCACGACGTCAGCCTCACCGAGGCGCTCAGCCGCTTGTCGGAGAGCTCCGGCGTGGTCGTCGCGTTCAGTCCCACGCTCCTGGAGAGTGATCGCCGCAAAGTTCGCTGCAGCTGCCGGGACGCGACGGTTGCCCAGGCGCTCGATCGTCTGCTGGCCGGAACCTCGTTCCGGTACACCGTGCGCGACGGTCAGGTCATCCTGGCGCCGGCGCCCGCCGCGACCCGGCGAGCCGATCCGGGCGCGGAGCCTAACCACGAGCTGACGCTCGCCGGCATCTCGGATGTGATGGGCGGCTCCGTGCCCCGCCTTTCGAAGGTGGAGCAGGACTTGTCGGTCTCCGGTTCGGTGGTCGATCGGTCCACTCGCCAGGCGCTCGGTGGCGCGCGGGTCTCGGTCGCAGGCTCGACGCGATCGACTCAATCGGACGAGCGGGGCCAGTTCCGAATCACCGGCCTTTCCTCGGGCGAGGTCACGCTCGAGGTCGTCCGGATCGGCTACCAGCGGCTCGTGCAGTCGGTCCGCGCGGGAGACACGGATGTCCGGCTCGGGCTGATTCCCCAGGTCGTGAAGCTCGACGAGCTGATCGTCACCGGGACGGCGGGCGGTCAGGAGGTTCGCGCGCTCGGCAATGCGGTGTCGCGGATCAACACCGCGGCGCTTACCGAGATCGCGCCGCAATCCAATGTTCAGGCAATTCTCGCGACCCAGGTCCCCGGACTTGCGATCCAATCGGCCGGCGGCAACGTCGGCTCCGGCGGCACGTTCCGGCTTCGGGGCGCGTCCAGTCTCGCACTCGCCTCGAATCCGTTGATCTATGTGGACGGCGTCAGGGTGGACAACAACCAGGCCGCGAACTCGCCGCGGGCGCTCACCAGCGGTGGATTCATCGGCGGCGACGCGCGTTATGCGCCCTCGCGGATCAACGACCTCGATCCCGAGCAGATCCAGTCGATCGAGGTGATCAAAGGTCCCGCGGCGGCCACGCTCTATGGAACGGAAGCGTCGAACGGCGTGATCCAGATCATCACTCGGCGCGGGAAGACCGGAAAGCCGGAGATTCAGATCACCGCGAAACAGGGCGCCAACTGGCTGCCCCATCCCGAGGAGACGTTCCAGTCCAAGTACTACAAGTCGGCGGCGGGCGCTATCGTCGAGTTCAACCTGCTCAGGAACGACGAGCAGGTCGGCTTTCCGGTGAGCCAGTATGGGTCGTGTCCGGAGCCGTATCATCAAGAGGGCGATCGGTGCAAGGGCAGCCCGTTCACTACCGGCCTGTCGAGCGCGGTCAACGCCAGCCTGAGCGGCGGCACCGACGTCGTCCGCTACTTCTTCTCCGGCGATGTGGAGCGTGAAGAGGGCACGGTCAGCTACAACTGGCAGAACAAAGTCTCGACCCGCGCGAACATTACCTGGACGCCGAGCGAGAAGTTCGGCACCGATATCGGGATCGGGTTCACCCGGAGCCGGCTCAGGACTCAGGCGCCGATGAATCAGCCGATCATCGTCGGGCTCGACTTCTCCTGCCCAACGCCGGGGTGCGAGCCGGGCCGCAACCTGCCCACCGGCGCCGACGGTCCGTTCCGCGGCTATCAATTCGTGCTCCCGGAAGCGCTCCAGAACCGGGTCGAGTCGTACGACGATCTGAATCGGGTCATCCTGAACAGCACCTTCCGGCACAAGCCGACGTCGTGGCTCACGCATCGGCTCACGGTTGGCGCGGACTTCGGGGACGACCGGCTCTCGGGGCTCGCGCGCCGGTCCGAAGGCGTGTTCCGGACCGGCTACTTCCTGCCTAACGGGGCACGCGCGCTCTACTACCGGAACACCGCCTACGCCAGCGCCGACTACGGCGCGACCGCGTCGTTCAAGCTCGGCAAGGACCTCGGCTCCGAAACCTCGGCCGGAGCGCAGTATTACCGGAAACGGACGACCATCAATTACTCGAGCGCGGAGAATCTCGCGGTCTCGAGCCTCGAGACGCTCGACGCGGGCGCCACCCGCACGACGTCCGAGGACTACATCGAGAACAAGACGTTCGGCGCGTACGTGCAACAGCAGCTTTCCTGGAAGAACCGGCTGTTCCTGACCGGGGCACTCCGCGGCGACGACAACAGCGCGTTCGGCACCAACTTCGATTTCGTTCTCTATCCTAAGTTCTCCGGCTCGTGGGTCCTCTCCGAAGAGCCGTTCATGAAGGGGTTCAAGCCGATCAGCACGCTCAAGCTGCGGGGCGCCTGGGGCCGGGCCGGTCAGCAGCCCGACGCGTACGTCGCACTCCAGACGTACCGGCCGTACTCCGGCGACGCCGGGCTCACCGGGCTCACGAGCGACAACTTCGGGAATCCGGAGCTCAAGCCCGAGGTCGGCCAGGAGCTCGAGCTCGGGTTCGACGCCGGCCTCTTCAACGACCGGATCGGCCTCGAGGTCACCTACTACAACAAGAAGACCCGCGACGCGATCATCCCGGTCTCCTTGCCGCCTTCGACCGGATTCGCCGGAACTCGGTTGCTCAACCTGGGCGAGATCCAGAACAAGGGCGCCGAGATCGCGGCGAACGCGACGTTGTATCGGAGCCGCGCGGTCACGGTCGATCTCCGGAGCTCGGTCTCGTTCAACTCGAACGAGCTCGAGTCCCTCGGCGCGGGACGGGCTGCCCTCACCGCGACCCAGTTCAACCAGTTCCACGTGCCCGGCTTCCCGGTCGCCTCGTTCTTCGCTCGCCGGGTCGTGTCGTCCACGGTCACCAACGGCGTGGCGACGAACGTGATGTGTGAGGGCGGCGATGTGATCGCCGGAACCGGCAACCTGTCGCGCGGCGGCGGCGCGCCAATGCCGTGCATCAACGCCCCGCAGGTCTACATGGGCGGAGTCCTTCCGACCTGGCAGGGAGCCACGAGCCTAACAGTCGCCGTCGGATCCCATCTCCAGCTCTTCGGGTTGGTGGACTACATGGGCGGCCACAACCAGCGCCAGAACGAGGTGAGCGCGACGTTCGCCACGTTCCGCAACAGCAAGGCGATCCTCGAAGCGACCGACCCGATCCTGATGGGCAACATCGCGAACACGTTCGACAGCCGGCTCCAGCTGGGCTTGATGCGGATGGGGTACGCCAAGTTCCGCGATCTCTCGGCGACCTACACGTTCAACAACTCGCTCGCGCGGAAGTTCGGCGCGTCGCGGCTCGCGGTCACCGCGTCCGCCAAGAATCTCTGGACCGTGTGGCAGTCTCAGACCGATCTGTTCGGCCGCCGGATGAAGGACCCGGAGGTGCGCATCAACGGAACCTTCTTCGCCGGTGATCCGGGCGGTCTCGTGGGCAACCAGCAGGATGCCTGGCCGACGGCCCGCCGGTTCTTGTTCACCGTGCGGATGACTCTCTAGCGACCACTCACGCCGGGCCTGCAAGAAAAGCCCGGGACCAGGACGGGGAGACGATATGACGGTACTGAAGCGATGTCGCGAGGTCATGAGGGCGGCCCGGTTGGCCGTGGTGGGTGCGGTGTTCCTCACGGCCTGCAGCAGCATTCTCGACGTGACGTTGCCGGGCAAGGTCACCAGCGACGACCTCAACGATCCGGCGCTCGCCGCCGCGCTCGCGAACGGTGTGGTCATCACGTTCGAGTGCGCCTGGACCAGCTACGTGGCCGCGGCCAACGCCCTCTCGGACGAGGTGCTCTCGGCTTCCGGGCAGGCCAACACGAACGTGTGGGGCCTCCGCGGGATTCTGTCGAACAACGTCAACCTGCTCGACAACTGCGATGCGAACGCGGGCGGGTACGCGGCGCTTGTGCCGCTCCAACAGGCCCGGGTCCTCGCCGATAACGCGGCCGCCAAGCTCGCGGCCTATCCCGACGCCGTCGTCACCAACAAGGCCTTCCTGCTCGCCCAGGTGAAGACCTACGGTGCCTACGCGACGCTCCCGTTAGGCGAGGGCTTCTGTCAGCAGGCGTTCGATCAAGGCCCGCTGCTCAGCCCGGCTCAGGCGCTTGCAGTCGCTGAAACCCGGTTCACCGATGCCCTGGCCGCCGCGACCGCCGCCAGCAACGCCGATCTCAAGAACATGGCCCTGGCGGGCCGGGCCAGGGTCCGGCTCGACCTCGGCAACTTCGCCGGCGCCCGGGCCGATGCCGAGCTGGTGACGGCGGGTTACGTCAAGAACGCCACCCGGGGTGCGACCGAGCGGCAGCGGTGGAACCTCCTGTACGAGCTCCAGAACAACGACGGCAGCGTCGTTCAGCGCCACGTGACCATCGCTCCGGCTTTTCGCGATGTCCAGTGGCAGGGAGTTGCCGATCCCCGGGTCAAGGTCACGGCCACCGGCCAGCTCAGCGCCGACGGCGTGACGCCGTGGTTCAAGCACAACAAGGCATTGTCCCGCTCGGACCCGGTCCTGATCGCGTCGTCCAGAGAGGCACGGCTCATCATCGCCGAGGCAGCTGCCCGAGGCGGTGATCTCACGACGGCGCGCCAGATCATCAACGACCTTCACACGGCCGCCGCGATCCCCGGGTACGATTCCGGCAACACCGCGACCCAGGCGGAGATCATCACCCAGATTATCGACGAACGGAGCCGTGAGCTATTCTTGGAGGTCGGTGCGCGGTACAGCGATCACCTCCGGTTCAGAGCTACCCAGTGGAACATCCCGTTCCGCGGTGAGCCCGGCTCGGTCCACCCTAACGGCGTCGACCAGCGGGGCCAACAGTACGGCACGACGACCTGCATTCCACTCACGGATGCGGAGACGCTCGGCCGCTGAGGGCCGACACGGTCGCGGTACGGTGAGAGGATACTGGAATGCGGCTGATGTCTCTCGCGCTCGGGGTGTCGCTCGGCGTCCTCGGCCGGCCCGGTCCCCAGACTGCCATTCCGAGCGCAGCGAGGGATCTACTTCGCGGTGTCCAGACGCCGCAGAGTAGACCCCTCGGCATGACAGACTCTGCCCGCGCCCGCCGCGCGCGGTCGCCCGCCGCCTTCGAGTTTCGAAAGATCCGCGACGACATCTACCACGCGATCGGGACCGGCGCGCTCGGCGTGGGTTCGAACGCGGTGGTCGTGATCAACGCCCACGACGTTTTGCTGGTAGACTCCCATACGTCGCCCCGGGCCGCGCGTGCCCTCTTGGCCGAGCTCAAGACCATTACCCCGAATCCGGTCAAGTACGTCGTCAACACCCACTTTCACCACGACCACGTCAACGGGAACCAGGTCTATCCGGCGGACGTGGAGATCATCGGGCACGAATTCACCCGCGAGATGATCGCGACCGGCAAGACGAAGTCGGGCCGCGCCTTTCAGAGCTATGTCGCCTTCCTCGCCGCTCAGGTCAGGGCGCACTCGCAGGAAGCCGACGCTGCGAAGGACCCCGCGGTCCGAGCCGGCGCTCGCGTGAAACTCGCCCGCGCCAGGGCAGACCAACGGGAAGGCACCACGGAGGTTCGGCCGACCGCGCCTAACTGGACGCTGTCGGAGCGGATCACGCTGTTCCGCGGCGGGCGCGAGATCGAGATCATCTTCTTCGGGCGGGGCCATACCGGCGGCGATATTGTGGTCTACCTTCCCAAGGAACGAGTCCTCGCGACCGGTGACCTGCTGCAGGCCCGTCTCCCATTCATGGGGGACGGCTACATGGACGAGTGGGTCGAAACGCTCGAGCGGATCAAGTCGCTGGACTTCAACGTGATCTTGCCCGGTCACGGTGAGGCGTTCAGGGACCGCTCCGCGATCGATCATCTGCAGGGTTTCTTGCGGGACTTCTGGCGCCAGGCGGTCGACCTGCACAGCGCCGGGGTGGACATCAACGCCGCGGCGCGCCGAATGGATTTCAGTGCGTACGCGCCGTTCTATCGTCAGATCGCCGACACCGCGGACCTCTATGACCGGCTCCAGGGCGGGCTGATCCGTGCCTACGAGCTGCTGGATCGCAAGCAGTGATCGGGAGAGAACAATGACCAGGCTCCGGCGGATGATGGCTATAGCAGCGGTGTCGTCGGTCGCCACCGCTCCGGTGCTGAGCCAATCCGCGGCCCCGGCCGACCTGCTGCTCCTCCACGGCCGACTTCTCGACGGGGCCGGAGGCGCCTGGGTCTGGGCCGACGTGGCGGTCACCGGCGCCAAGATCACGTTCGTGGGGAACGCGGCGGATGCCCGGGTCCGGGCACGGGATACCGTCGACGTGACGGGCCTTCTCGTGGCCCCAGGCTTCTGGGACGCTCACAATCACGAGAATCTCCTCCGGAAACCCGGGCAGCAGGCCGTCCCCTTCATCACCCAGGGCGTCACGACGGTCGTGCTTGGCGTCGACGGCTTCGGCGCGAACGACATCACCAACACGTTCGCCCGGTATCGGAGGCAGGGCATCGCGGTCAACGCGCTCCACTTCGTGGGTCACGGCCGCGCTCGCACCGCGGCGATGGGCGCCGACTTCGCGCGCCTCGCGACGCCGGCTGAGCTCGCGAAGATGAAGGCCTACATTGCGAAGGGGATGGATGAGGGAGCGGTCGGCTTCTCGACCGGCTTAGCCTACAATCCGGGGTACTATTCGAACACCGAGGAGGTCATCGAGCTCGACAAGGTCGCGGCCCGGTACGGCGGCATCTACGACACCCACGATCGCGACATGGGCGTGACCTTTCACGGGATCGGTTACCTCGCCTCGGTGAAGGAGGCGATCGAGATCGCGGAGAAGGGCGGCACGCCGCTCATCTTCAGCCATTTCGGCTCGTTAGGAATTCGGGCGCATCCGGAGGTGCCGGAGGCGATCCGCCTGATCGAGGCGGCCCGGGCCCGCGGTGTCAATGTGATGGGCGCGCAGCACATCTACACCGCGTCGGAATCGAGCGTGGACGGCCATCTGCTCCCGCGCTGGGCGCCGGCCGGCGGAATCGACTCTCTGCTTGCCCGGCTCGATAACCCGGAGTCGTGGGCGCGGATGGAAAAGGACATCGCCGAGCTCCTGGAGATTCGCGGCGGGCCGACCAAGATCGTGATCACGGAGGGCCCCAAGGCATACGCCAAGCGCTCTCTCGCCGACATCGCCGCCGAGTGGAACGTGAGCGCGACCGAGGCGATCCGCCGGCTGATCAAGATGACCAAGGGCGGCAAGCTGATGGACATGAACGTGGACATCTACAGCCTCGACGT
This sequence comes from Gemmatimonadota bacterium, assembly GCA_039933355.1. Classification (GTDB taxonomy): domain Bacteria; phylum Gemmatimonadota; class Gemmatimonadetes; order Gemmatimonadales; family GWC2-71-9; genus SHZU01. Next base: position 15,177 of record JBDTOH010000028.1, read on the forward strand.
CCACCGGATGGCGACCGTGAAGGACTGGATGATGACCTGTACCGACGGCTACACGCCGGACAGCGATACGACGTACACCCATCCCCGCACCTACGGCGGGTTCACCCGGAAGCTGGTGCAGTTCGCGCGGGACGAGAAGCTGATCACCATGGCGTTTGCGATCCGGAGCATGACCTCGCTGCCGGCCTCGTTCTTCGGGATTCCAGACCGGGGCCTGGTCAAGCCGGGATTCTATGCGGACATTGTGGTGCTCGACGAGGAAAAGCTGCAGGACCGCGCCACCTACGAGAATCCGCGCCAGTACTCCCTGGGGACCGTCCACGTGCTCGTGAACGGCAAGTTCGCGGTGAAAGCCGGCAAGGTAACGGGCCTGCTCGCGGGCCGGCCGGTCCGGCGGGGCGGGCGTTAGGTTCTCGATCCATACCAATGCAAAGGAAGTCTCCATGACCACGACCATCAGCGCGCCGTCGTATCTCGAATCCAAGCGGCTCTACGACGAGGCCTGCAAGTACATCCCCGGCGGCAGCTCCCGGGTCCACTATTACTTCGAGCCATACCCGATCTACGCGAAGTCGGGCCGCGGCTCGCGCCTCACCGATGTGGACGACGTCGAGCGGATCGACTTCCTCAACAACATGACGTCCCTGATTCACGGGCACGCCCACCCGGCGATCACCACGGCCATCCTGGACCAGGCTCAGCGCGGCACCGCCTACTCCGAACCGGCAGAAGCCGAGATCGAGCTGGCCAAGCTCATGGTCGAGCGGGTCGAGTCGGTCGAACGGATCCGCTTCGCCAACTCCGGCACCGAGTCGGTGATGTTAGGCATCAAGCTGGCCCGCGAGTTCACCGGCCGGAGCAAGATCGCCAAGTTCGAGGGCTTCTATCACGGGTACTACGACTACGTCCAGGTGAGCGTGAGAAGCACACCGGCCAATTGGGGGCCGGCCGGCGAGCCCGCGAGCACGCCCAATTCGGGCGGCCTCTCCTCGTCGGTTCTCAGTGAGGTGGTCACCTTCCCCTTTAACGATCTCGCCGCTGCCGAGCGGCTGCTCGCGAAGCACGGCTCGTCGATCGCGTGCTTCCTCGTCGATCCGCTGGCGAGCCAGGCCGGCACCCCGATTCCTGGATCGGGATTCCTCGCGGGCCTGACCGAGCTGTGCCGGCATCATGGGGTCGTGCTGCTCTATGACGAGGTGGTGAGCTTCCGGCTCGACTACGGCGGCGGTCAGGCGGTCTACGGCGGCACGCCCGATCTCACCGCGTTCGGGAAGATCATGGGCGGCGGGCTCCCGGTCGGCGCGCTCGGTGGCCGGGCCGACATCATGGCGCTGCTCGACCCGAGCCGGGGTGCGCCCAAGGTCTTGTCCGGCGGCACCTTCTCCGCCAATCCGCTCACGATGGTCGCCGGGCTCGCCGCGATGACGCTGCTCACCCCCGGCGAGTTCACCCGGATCAACGCGTTAGGTGATCGGCTCCGCGTCGAGTCCAACCGGGTCTTCGAGCAGGCCGGCCTCCGTCTCCGCATGGGGGGCGCCGGCTCGCTGTTCCGGCTCAACTCGGTGTCGAGCCCGGTCGTCGACTACCGCTCGTCGGTCCTCAACGCCGAGCCGATGGCGCGGACCACCGCGATCCACCGTCATCTCCTCGACGACGGCATCATCACCGCGAAGCAGGGCGGCGGCTGCATCTCGACTCCCATGGGAGACGCCGACGTCACCCAGTTCGTCTCCGCCCTCGAGCGCGCGGTCGCCAAGATCGGCCGTTGATGGCGCCGGCCACCGGCGCGCCCGCGCTCAAGCGCGGGCTCGGTCCGCTCGAAGCCATTGCCCTCGTCGTGGGTGGCACGATCGGCGCGAGCGTGTTCCTGGTGCCGAGCGCGGTCGCCCGGGAGGTTGGCTCGCCGGGCCTCGAGCTGTTCACGTGGCTCATCACCGGGCTCCTCGCGCTCTGCGGCGCGCTCAGCTTCGCCGAGCTCGCCGGTGCGATTCCCGAGACCGGGGGGACCTATCAGTTTTTGAAACGCGCCTATCCGGGCACGCCCATCGCATTCCTGTTCGGTTGGATGATGTTCTTCGCGTACGCCGCCGGTGCCACCGCGGTCACGACCTCGATGGCGTCACAGTATGCCGGCCAGTTCCTTCCCGGGCTCGGCCCCGCCGGCGGATGGGGGCCCAAGCTGCTGACCGTCGCCATCATCGCGACGTTTACCGTCGTGAACTGTCTTGGCGTCACCCAGGGAGGCAAGACCCAGAACGTGCTCACGGTCCTCAAGCTCGGCGGGATCCTCACGGTGATCGGCGCGGCATTTCTCCTCGGAAAGGGAAGTCTCTCCCACTTCGTCCCGCTCCTTCCTCCGGATCGCGGTGCGGGTGAGGTCGCCAGCTCGGTCGGCACCGCGATGATTCTTACGATCTTCTCCTACAGCGGCTGGTACTTCATCACTCATGTGGCCGGTGAGGTCCGCGAACCCGCCAAGAACCTTCCCCGCGCGATCTTCGGCGGCATGGGAATTCTCATCGTGCTCTACCTCGGTCTCAACGCCGCGTACCTCTACGTGCTCCCCTTCGACGCCTTGAAAGCATCGAACCGAGTTGCCGCCGATGCGATGGCCGCGGTCTTCGGCACTCCCGGCGCCAATCTGCTCGCGGTCGTCGTCTTCCTGTCCGCGTTAGGTTCCGCCAACGCGCAGATGCTCAACTATCCCCGGATCACCTTCTCGCTGGCACAGGACGGCCTCTTCTTCGAGCGGCTTGCTCGGGTGCACCCGACCCGGCGCACCCCGGTCGCCGCGATTGCCGTCTTCGGGGCGATCTCGGCCCTCTTCGCGCTGGCTGGGACGTATCAGGAGATCTTGACCTATGTGGGGTTTGTGGGGCAGCTGTTCATGGCGCTCACCGTCGCGGGCCTTATCGTGCTCAGGATTCGCGAGCCCGACCTGGCACGCCCGTTCAAGGTGCCCGCGTATCCGCTCGTCCCCCTGCTGTATCTCGCGATCCTCACCTGGTACCTTGTCAACCTGCTGGTGAATCGGCTCGGGCCGAGCCTGGTCGGGATCGGCATCGCGCTCGCAGGCCTCCCGTTCTACTGGTACTGGTCACGAAAGAAAGCCGGAGTGGCCGCATGACGGTGTTCCTTCCGGACATTCTGAAGGGCAGGGTGGCGTTCGTCGCGGGCGGCACGAGCGGCATCAACCTCGAGATCGCTCTCGCGTTCGCGGCGCACGGCGCGAGCGTGGCGGTGCTCTCGCGGAGCCTCGACAAGGTGCAGGCCGCCGTCGCGGTGCTCGAGAAGGCGGGTGGCGGCCGGGCGGTCGGGTACAGCGCGGACGTGCGCGACTTCCCGGCGGTCGAACGCAGTGTCCGCGAGGCGGCCGAGACGTTAGGTCCGCTCGATATCGTGGTCTCGGGCGCGGCGGGCAACTTTCTCGCGCCGGCGGCCAAGCTCTCCGCGAACGGCTTCAAGACCGTCGTGGACATCGACCTGCTCGGCACATTTCACGTGCTGCGCGCGGCGTACGAGGTTGTGCGGAAGCCGGGCGCCGCGCTGATCAATATCTCAGCGCCGCAATCCACCGAGGCGCATTGGGGCCAGGCGCACGTGTCGGCTGCGAAAGCAGGGATCGATATGCTGACCCGCTCCCTCGCCGGTGAGTGGGGCCCTGAGGGAATTCGCGTCAACGCAATCGTACCGGGGCCAATCGCGGGCACTGAGGGCATGGCCCGTCTCGCCGCCACGCCGGAGGCTCGCCGTGACACCGAGAGCCGGGTCGCGCTCCGACGCTACGGCACGAAGCAGGAGGTGGCCAATATGGCGCTATTTCTCGCCAGCGACGCCGCCTCGTACGTCACCGGAGCCGTGTTCTACTGCGACGGTGGCCAGGTGCTCTCGGGCGCCCGGCCCGAGCCGCCGGGATTTCAGGGCCGCGCATGATCGACCGCGCGCACATCGGCCGAACCTGGGAGCCGTGGGAAGTGGAGGTCGAGAAGGGTCGCCTCAAGCTGCTCGCCAAGGCGATCGGTGAGACCCGCCCGATCTACACCGACGAAGCCGCCGCCAAGGCCGCGGGTTACCGCTCGATCCTCGGTCCGCCGACCCTGCCCTATTGCCTGCTGACGGATAGTCCGATCGGCCAGCGGTACCTCACCGATATCGGCATCCCGACCGAGCGGATGCTCTTAGCCGAGGTCGAGATCGCCTGTCACGATGTGATCTGCGCCGGCGATCGGATCCGGGTCACTCGTCGGGTCGCGGATATTCTGGTGAAGAAGGGCGGCGCGCTCGAGCTCGTGGTGTTCGAGTGCGAGTTCACGAATTGTGCGGACGGGGCGCTGGTCGCGACGACGAGAAATCTCATGGCCGTGAAGAACGTCCAATGACGCCACATGTCGGGGATACCCTGCCGTCGCTCGAGCTGCCCCCGCTCTCGCGCAGCACCCTCGCGTTGTACGCCGGCGGCTCCGGCGACCACGTCCCGCTGCACATCGACTCGGCGTTCGCGAAGCAAGCCGGATATCCCGACGTGATCATGCACGGCATGCTCGGCTGCGCGTATGCCGCCCGCGTGCTCACGGGCTGGGCGCCGCAGGAGGCGGTCCGAACGATCTCGGCCCGCTTCACCGCGATCACCTATCCCGAGGAGCAGCTCACCGCGCGCGGGACTGTCACCGAAGTCGGTGTGGACGGCGTTGCGAACCGATGCCGCGTCATGCTCGACTTGTTCAACCAGGCCGGCGAACGCAAGCTGACCGGGTTCGCCATCGTCGACTATCCAAGCTGAGAGAGACTCCATGGCTCGAGAAGTGTACGTTGCCGGCGTTGGCATGATTCCGTTCGCCAAACCCGGGAAGAGCGATCCGTACCACGTAATGGGTGCCGCCGCCGCGCGGAAGGCGCTCGACGACGCGCGCGTGCCCTTTGCCCTCGTGGAGCAAGCCTATGTCGGCTACGTCTTCGGCGACAGCTGCTCGGGTCAGCGCGCGCTCTACGGCGTCGGGCTCTCGAGCATTCCGATCGTCAACGTCAACAACAATTGCTCCACCGGCTCGACCGCGCTCTTCCTGGCGCGTCAGGCCGTAGAATCCGGCGCGGTGGAGTGCGCCCTTGCGCTCGGGTTCGAGCAGATGGTGCCGGGTGCGATCAAGAAGATGTACACCGATCGCCCGACGCCGCTCGACGAGTTCGCGGCGGCCGTCGACCGAAAGGACGGAATCGATCCGGCCGCGCCGATGGCGCCGCAGTACTTCGCGGCCGCGGGGCGCCAATACATGCGAGACCGCGGCGCCAAGCCGTCCACCTTCGCCAAGATCAGCGTCAAGGCGCGGAAGCACGCGGCCCGGAATCCGTTCGCACTGTTCCGCGATCCGGTGACCGAGGAGGAAGTCCTCGCCTCGCCTAACATCGTTGCCCCGCTCACTCGGCTCCAATGCTGCCCGCCCACTTGCGGGGCGGCCGCCGCGGTGCTCTGCTCCCGGGACTTTGCCGTCCGCCACGGGCTCGACCAGCGGGTCGTGATTGCGGGGCAGGCGATGACCACGGACGTCGCGGGCACGTTCGACGCGGGCGACATGCTCCGGGTCGTGGGCTACGACATGGCGCGCCGCGCCGCAGCGCAGGTGTACGAAGCGATGAAGTTGCAGGTGGAGGTCCTACGGGACCAACAGCGGAGCCTGCGTAACACCCGCAACGACATCACTGGCGAGCTCGCCAACGACAACACGAAAGGCGTTGATCGCGAAGGGTTGGAGGGTCGCCTCAAGTCGGTCGATGCGAGAATTGGAGATCTGGACAAGCAGCTTTCGCAAGCACAAGCGCAAGAAGCGATCGCTGCGGGGGTGCCTGGAGCGTACATCGAGCCACCGCGC